>DOTD01000016.1 GCA_003513005.1 Desulfotomaculum sp. | reverse complement strand
AACACCTCCAAGCACCCATGAAGGCGCAATTGTCCGCCCGGCGCTTTCCACGGCAGGTTCAAAGCATAAAGTCAAAGCCAGTTCCATCCGGCTCAAGCCCGGAAAGCGTTCTGTCGTCCAACGGATCAATTCAAGATCCTTTTCTGTGAAAAGACGATCTCCGATCCAAAATGGCGGGTTCCATCGTGGCTCCGTAACCTATCACCCCAACGCTATGATACAACCACGCCATCAAATTGTCAACCCCTATCACATTAATTTATCGCGGCTCCTTAGTCTTTTGCATCTGCATGGATTTAAGAATATTGCCGCCAGCTTACGTAAACTGGGGTGGAATCGCGAACTTGCTCTGTCACTAATTGGTATTTAGTGTGACTTTGCCGGAGACCTGGGTATTGGTTTATTATTTTCTACTTCATCCAGTAACCATCCAGAAGCTGCGTCAATAGCCATGTCGATAGCGTCAGTTAAGGTATCGCCTTCGGTTATGCACCCCGGCAAATCGGGGAAAATGACAGTATACCCTCCTTCTTCGCAAGTATAAAAGCAGGCAGGATAAATTAATTTCATCAAGAATGACCTCCATTTATAATATATCGCATTCACAAGCTGAGGCTTACTTTAGCCCTGCTTGTTTCAAGATTGAGTTTATTGTCTTGGGCTTTATTTCTTTATTGTGGCAGGGTATCGATATTTTTCCGGGCTTGGTTGGATGGCTTAATAGCAATACGCATTATACGTATTGTCAACATGACTTTTAAAGTTTTTATGAAAAAGTTTTAAACGGCGCCTTCCCGGCTGGTAACCCCGCTCGGGGCCATGTGGAAGCGAAAGCTGGGATACTGCCTCCGGCTGCTCCCGCTTTTTATTGGTTAATAAAAACCCGGGTTATTTACCCGGGCTTTGTTATTTAGCAGTTTGTTTTTGTCTTTGTATATTTATTTAGGCAACTAACCTTCTAGAAACTATACTTCACAATCAACATCAGTTCATCAAGATTTGTCAGCTGTTCAGCGTCGGACATGGATAATGTAAACATTGTGTCCAAAGCAATATCACTGCTGTTTCCTTTATAGAGTAAAAAGTCGGATATCAAAGAGAAGTCTACATCATTCTCATTAATACTAATCGAAAATTCGGCCGGTTCACTCTTGGCTCTGGCCATGAAAATCACATCTTCTATGGCCGCATCCAGTGTTTGAGCCATGTAGGGCAGCCGGAATTTATCAATTTTCAAATCTACGGTTCCGTTTTTCTTTAATAAGTGCCATTCATTGGGGTAGTCATGTTTTAAATTGATGGCGACATGCAGGCCTTCCTGGTTAAGTCTTTGCTTTATTTCAGCCAGGCGTTCTTTCAAGGTGGTTTCCGCCAGCCCTCTCAGAGTTGAACCTCCTTCTCTGGCAGTGTATTTTACATGCAGAATGACGTCCGCAATTGTATTGTAATCAAACTGCCTGATTTCCTGCGGAAGCTCCAGTCTCCAGCTGCTGACGGCTCCGGCGCCTTCAAACGGCAGGTAACGCTCATCCCGGAAATTCAGTTCAAATACGCCGCTGTCGTTTTGCGAATTACTTGCGGCAATAGATTGAATAGCTCCCAGATTGTATGCAAACCGCTCATCATTGCCCAAGTCCTCATCATATTCTGTTCCCATAGCATTGTCCGGATTTGTGTTCTTCCTATACTTATTGCTTACCAAAGAAAGTTTTGCGCTCACAGAAGTATATGGTCCGGTGACGCAGGGCAAACTGATGCTTATGGATTTCAGCCTTCTGAAATATTGCCCCGGATAATCCATATCGAACAAAGCCTCCGGAAGATCAAAATCGCAAACTCCCGTTGACTTGAACTTAATTAAAGCCAGGGGATCCAGTATCGCAAGCGAAACATGTTTGGTAAGTTCGTATTCCCGCTTGTTCTTATCCAGGTAGCTGGTTTCCATGCGCTTTATATCGTAAAGGAGATGATCGGCGGTCTGCAAACCTTTTTTCATACTGTCCCAGTAACCATATTGAATGAATGTGTCATCTCTGCCCAGTTCAAACTGGTAACTTTTTTCCGCTTTTTTAGCAAAATCATGCGCTAATTGATAGGAACGGAAATACACTGAAGTGATCTGCCCGATCATCCAGTTGTACAACTCCACATTGGTAAACTTGCTGCGCATAAATTCATCTGTTTTCTTGGCGTTTTCGATTTGCAGTTCATGATTTCTCAAGTCGGTTTCTGCCATATCTTTCCTTATTTCTGCTGCGGCAATTTGTTTTTCTATTTGGGCCAACTCTTTTTTAGACAGACGTTCCTGCAGTTTCCAGTCATCATATCGTCTGTCGAACCCGGCCAGGATAGAAGCCCTGTTCGCTTCGTAGGAAGCCGCGCTGCTTAGAATATTCAACACATCCGCTCCTGCACCGGCAGCCTTGGAAAACGCCATACCTCCGGTTTGAAAAACTGCTTCCGGTGACCCACCGAATCCATTAGCGCCCAGATGTATTTCAGGAATAAGAGCCAGCGCTCCGGAAACTGTCCTCAATATCTGAGCCGACAGTTGATAATCCTGCGCTTCGCTTAATTTATCCAGATTTAATTGTTCTTTAGAAATTATCTTTTGAATACTCGAGTAATATTGCTCTCTTTCTTCAGTCACCGCCTTCGTTCTCTTCAGAACTTCGATCTGTCCCTTGGCTTCCTCAATCGCAAGCTGCTTCATATCCTTAACCATAAGCAGCAGTTTAATTTCCAGGGCGCTGCGGAGCAAAGACAATGCCTCGGCGTCTTTCTTCTCCATAGCCTGCAGCAGAGCGTTGCCCAGAGTTCTAACCTCCTGAGCCAATTCAGTCGCTTTTTGAGAAAGTGTGCTGAAGCGATAATATGGCGCCGGAGCATTCATGCCGGCAATAACGGCCGATATATCCAGACCTGCGGCGGCTGCCCGCACCAGCATACCAGGATCAATGGGCGGCGCAAATAGGGCCAGGCTTCGTTCCACCCCGTCAATGTTCTGACAATGGCGAATCTTGAACAGGCGATCAGCGATACGGTCCCAGTATTCCTGTATTTTATCGTTTTGGGGAATGCAGAAATAAAGCATGGACAGGGTGATTGGAGCAGGAGGCAGTTCTTCTCCTCCTTCCGGCAATGCCGATAAGTCGGGCAGGATATTCTCCAGTTCAATCAAGGCGTTGCCGAAGGAATCTATTTTGTTCTTGATCTGATTATAGGTTTCATAAGGTTGCTTAATGACCGGTGGTACGACTCTGGGTTTGGGACCCAGCAGTTTATCGGCCAGAATATACATTTGCGTAGCCTGCGCAATCGATTCCATGGTATCCTGTCTGAATAAGCAGTCGCCCCATTCGGTAAGATTGTCGATGTATTTCATCAACAAGGCTTTCTGGTAAGCCACCGGCCTGAAACGGGCCACCACATGCGGCTTAAACGGTTTGTTCCGCCATTGTTCGATAGCTGCTTCCAGTTCTTTTATTTCAGGCGTACCAGCGGCAACTTTATACATCAGATTATTAATAAGTTGATCTTCATATTCTTCATCGTGAGTAAGGTAAAACGGTTTGGTTACCCAATATTTCTGCGGCGCCGGGCCTTCCAATGCCCCGGTGGGATTAAACATAAAGTGGAACCAGGTCAACGCTTCTTCGTACCTCTGATTTTGGGTCAGCCGGGTGGCAACTAAAAAAGGCAGGTGGAAAAACAGCTCCCAGTTGTAGCAGCTGTAGCTCCCGCCGACCGTAAAATCGATATCCTCGACCGGATAAAAGAATATTTCTTTATCTAAGGTTTTGATGCCGTATGTTTTGGGAACAAGGGCTGTGGGCTGATAATAGTTTTTAAAATTAAAATCCGGATTGATGTACCGCTGTGTCTCCCGCTTCATTAAGGCAGGGATTCCGTCTTTATACAAAGCTGCCCTGAGCGGACAGACCAGGGGGTGATACATGTTCCTAAATCCCTCACCATATTTTAAACCGGTATAAACCTGAAACTCATGCACGATTTCCAGGACGTCATCAATAAGCTCAGCCTTTTGCTCCTCAGTTGGAGAGGAATTTGCTTTATATTGTATATAAGCTTGAATAAAAGCGACAATATCTTCAAGCAGCTGCAGGACATCTGAAACTGTCCGTTTTATATTCTGGTATTCAGTCTCCCCTGACCCGGAAATACTGATGTTTTCCCCAATTAATCCATCAGGCTTATTAACCTGGGCTGCCTTTTCGTAGAATCCGGGTACGATAACATAAGAATGTACGCTGTCTTCCATATAATAAGGAAGCAAAGTCCCCAGGGGTATTTTCGCATAACGTAATATGGCTTGAACACTGGCTGTGTTTTTTTCCATATTGGCATAATTAATTAAAAAAGGCCAACAGAAAGCAAGGATATCAATTATAGTCAACTGGTGCGGATATGTTAGTCTGAATATCCCCGGAGTCTGTAACAACAATTCGTCTATTTGTTTGCTGGCCAGTATTGAATGTTCACCTAAAACAGCCAAGTCATTTTCAACGTTTTCCGTCTCTATATAACGCTGGTTAATTAATTTGGTATCCGTAAACTTGGGAAGAAAATCAAAGGTTAACGGAGTGGCCGCAGGGATAAAATCAGCCAGTTCGGGATATCCTTTGCAGCCTGTAAGGTTAAAGGCGCCCGCCAACACTTCATTATCGAACTCTTCTGATTTAATTGTATTATAAATAACAATTTGCTGGGCAAACACATTGTAAAAAAGCTTGAAATTCTCTCTCGGTATATCATCAGAAGTATAATAATCCGGTGTCATGATGGCGTCGGCAGATATTTTTTTCGGCTGCCATTTTTGATTGGCAAATTCACTGATGGCCAACTGGACCTTGAGTTTACGCTTCGGCTTGTCTACAGGCTGCGGATCCGTTGTACTCTGATCGGGCAGAGTGTATTTCGGCTGCGGGTCCGGTTCTTCGGAGAACACCGGCCAGGCCAGGTATAAACGGTGATTGCGCATAAAGGCCAAAAGGTGGCTGCCGGTGATGTCCAGTTCCACTTTTCCCCATGGTGTCCAGTATCGTTCCTGCTCGAATCTGCGGTAATAATAGAGCGCCGGATCACCGCCTTTGGTCCTGGCAAAGACATGCATAGTCTTTATATCCACCTGGTACCATACAGCCACAACTTCCAGGAAAGATATATTGTCCAGCTTTTCCAGATATCTGATCAAGGCTTGTTCCGCATTGTAATCTGTGAGCTCATTTTGCTGCAGTTCATTTTCCATTTCAGTAAATAAGAAAGATTTATCATCTCTAAGTTCTGCTTCAATCCAGTTTTCGGGATAGAGGAACACCTTGCGGTTGGCTTCCCAGACACGGTAATTTTTCATCCATTTCCACTGTTCCCAGCCCGGGTCATCTTCCACATTTGCCGCTGCTTTAGGTTCAAGTCCCATCAGGCAGCGCTGTACAAAAAGCTGAACGACGCCATGTGCCTGTACAATCCTGGACGAAGGCATACCTGCTTCCATCTCTACATCTATTAAGAAGTGGTCATATAAATCATTGGTATCTTTAAATTCGGGATTGACGACCAGCAGATAGGCTATCAAGGCATTTCTTTTTTGCGGGCGGATTGAGTCCATTATTTCCTTGAGTGTAGTAAGCCAGGTATCTTCATCATAGCGGGATTTAAGGGATGTACGCAGCTGTTTGGTTTCCTCCGCGCTCAAAACCGGATCAATCAAAGCGAGAACCTTTTCCACGGTATAGCCCAGCTTCCGAAGGTGCTCCAGGCACGTGGTTATCGCTGTCCAGTTTTGGACATGGCGGTAATACTCCAAGCTAAAGACGGGACAGAGGTGATTGGCTGCCGCTGTTACATTTTCTTTATCATAACCGATTAACAAAGCAAACTTTTCCAGGTACTCTTCCTCTGTAACTGTGCTGCCGGGCAGGAGCAGTTCCAAAACATTGAAGAAAGTAACGGGATTTTCCGCATCGGCGGGATTAGGTACGGGAGTGAGCGTTTGAGCCAGGGAAAGGAATTGGGTAAAATCAGCATACTTTTGATAATCAATAGATGTTTGCCCGGTTTGGCAGGGAATGGCATCCAATTCCATCCATCCCAAATCAGCGTTATGGTTTAAGTACCACTCCAGTTCGTCATTTTCCAATTCTAAAGCACTAACCAGGGGAAGCAGTTTATGCAGCAGACGCAGGGACTGGAACTGCTCCGGGAATGCGGCAGCGTTTATAGAAGGCAGGACCGGTGTGGAGTGTGTATCGTTGGTATCGATCATGGCATCGGAGGATAAAATTTCGCTTAATAAGTCGTTTCCGGGCGCAGCCTGCTTCAGTTTTCCGTACTCCATGAGAGTGTTTATACATTCGGTATCTGCCTTGAAGGTAGCGGCAAGCTGCTCGGAGAGTACGGCTTTTTTATCCGTTGTGTACAGGTAAGCCGTTAAGGCTTCCATAAAAGCTTGCAGCAGGGCATTCCGCTCTGTTTCCAAGACAGCGTCAGAAGCTGCCTCCAGAGAATCTATGCAGGTTAAAATGCTTCCTATGGAACCCGTATCCAGGAATGGCCCAAGTTTGGCTGTAATCATTAATTTAGCGTCTGCGGCTGATGTCCATTGCCGGTCAATAAAGCCCATCATGGTTTGAACATCTTCTTCACTCAGCCCCGGATTTTCCGGATCGTCCTCATTGTATTTAGGCAACTGGGACAATAGCGCCTGCAGGCCTTCTTTTTGATTATCGGCGGATAAGTCAGGATTGAAAGGAGATTTATTGCCTGAAAAAGCCCTCTGGAATTCTTTTTGTAGTTTCTCCAGTACTGTTTGTACTTTTTCATCTTTTATTTCCCGGTCAAGCAAATTGGAGGCATCATGCCTGAGCATAAACTGCAGATCGGCAGCCTTTATTGGAGAAGCCTGAAAGATTCGTACTGCTTTCACAAAATCAAGCGTCTTTTGAGGCGCCTCCTGTATATTAATCCCTGTTAATTGAACCAGAATAATAAAATCTTCAGCTTTAATCTTCAGTTTGCGCATTAACCGTGAAGCCGCAAACAGGTAACTGAGATTGGCAAAGGTTACATGCCCGTCCGGTAAGATTTTGCATAAAACAGTTAAATCTTTTTCCGAAATTTGCAGGCAAACCGCAATACTGGTCAGGCAGTTTTCTAAAAGCTCAGAACCACTGTCTGCTTTCTCGGGCAGTAAGCGTTCATCGATAAAACCGGTCTTGGCTTTATTCAAAAATACCTGGTAATAAAGAGGCTTGGGCGCGTTATCAAAATCAAAGAAGCGGTGGGGAAGTCCACCGTAAAAACCGGCCAGTTCATCCGGCTTGATTCCTGTTTCTTCAGCAATTTGGGTTAATGCCGCCATGCGTATCAGACAGGCGCCGAGATGGTTTTGATCAGCGCTGTGCTGACAAATTATCTGATCAAGGACCTCTAATTTCAGCCCTGTCTTTTTCTGCAATCTAAGGAACCGGTGTATTCTGTCCAGAGCTGCGATATCAAGATTGGCTATTTCTTTTTTAGTAAGATCACTGGAAAACACAGGGTTGGCGGCGGATGGGTCGTCATAATTGTGGAGTATAAAAAGCTTCTGCTCCGGGTCAATAAAGTTGAGACAGAGCAGTAAAACCAGCTCATCATAAGTAAGGCCGGTCTTGTCCAGGAAATGGTCCAATCTTTTCATGTACTCCACGATGCCGCCATAAACAACGGGATCTGTATCCCAGTGTGAAGGAGTATTCCAGTACAATTCCTGATTGCTGATCTGCGGACGGGGATTGGCGATTAGATCACGCTCTTCGTCGGTCAGTCCCAGTATTTCCGCCGCAATGCCGCTGTCAGCCGGGCTGCCGGAAACCTGGAAAGCAGACATTAATTCAGCGCGGGAAATATTAAAACGGGAAAAATAAGCTTTAGCCTCGACATGGTTCAAATCGAAAGGAAGTTGGAAAGCAAACTTTGCGCCGGCCAATTCTTGATAAACCTGGCCGTTTACATACTCCGGCGCAGCATCAAGCTCTTCGGCGGCGGAGTATGTTTGTCTTAAACGTTTCACCCGCCAGCTGCCCCCGCCAAGATCGGTAAGTTTGCAGACGGCTTTGTCATCACGAAGATATTTTACAATTGGTGGTAAAACAGCCGGGGGTGGATCCGATATTTCCGTATCAAAGAGCTGTGCGTTTTCCGTAAGGGGAATATCAGCCGCTTTACAGGCTGCCAGGAGATCGGCAGAAACCGTTCCTGCGTCAGGGATAGGCCCATCGGAGAGAACCCCGCTGTATATAAATCCGTTATCCGGAATAATGGCATCTTCTAATTGTTCACAAACCAAATCAATGTAAGGCACAGGTGTTTCAGCATTTTCCACTCCTAAATCTATATCTCCCAAATCAGGGCGGCGTTCGAACAGTATTTCCTTTGCCAGGCAGTTACGTTTTTTCGGCGTGGTGGTCAGGTCTGTTACGATTCTATTGTCAAGAAACTCCAGGATCTCCACCAGGTAAGCGGCGGGACTGAGTACAGAACGTCCATGCTCACAGGCAAAGTAGTCTTTAAGTTTAAAAAGTGACTTCAGGTTGGGGAAATCCTGACTTACCGCTTCGAGCTTTTGGGGGAGTTTCTTTTTTTGCAAGGCTGCTAGGTCCGTAGACCGCATCATGTCCTGCATGTTGCCGGCAATCAGCATGGAAGCTACTGTAGTCTGCTCAGCCTTCCTGTAGATGGCTTTGGCTTCTTTTTCCTTGATTCCGGCTTTGGGCGCAACCTCTTTCAGGAACCGGGTCTTACCCAGGGCTGTTATACTGTATGCCGACCGGACTTTGTTTTCCAGCAAGGCGTTGGTTTTACCATAATGAGGGACTAATTTAAAAACACGCTGCATAGTTTTTAATTCTTCCCGCATAGATGAATCTGTCTCTGAAGTTAATTGCTTCTCTTTCAGAAAAAGATCAAGGTTCTGGCTTTGTAAATCGAAATCTTCATGTTCCGTTAAAAAGTCTGCGATGGCTTTTTGATTTTTGTATAAAGATTTTTTCTCACGTCCTAATTGAGCGGAAAATGCAGCCGTAGGATACAGTTTCTCCATTTTCCGCACCAATGAAGAAGCCTGTATGCTGATAACCTTTTTATTCAGTGGTTTGCCGGCCAGATTAATTTTATCTGCTGTTTTGGTAAGTACCTCCTGCCAGCCTTCTTTATTCAAGTAAGCCAGTTTCCGGATATCTTCCTTTTCATTAATTTTCAGTGATTCTTTGACTTCAGAGATAATCGTTTTTTCATAACCAAATAACTCACCGAGCATAACCGATATTTCCGATACGCCCGCTGCTTCGGCATCCGGATACACATTATTATCAGACATTGATTTCAGGAAAGCGCTTAGATCATCCTTATTTTCTTTGAACAGCTTTTCCACGGCTGATATTTTATCTTCCAGGATAAAGTTGCTGATCAGCCCGATAATTTTTTGCGGACGTTCATTTTGGTAATAGGCGGAAGCCTTATCCTTGTATTTCTGCAGTTTGGTATAATTATTTTTACATTCTTTTTTCATATTGGAGGAAACGATCATTTCCTTCACGGCAGTATCTACGTCCTGCTTAACTATTTTCCAGTCAACCAGGGCCATGTCATAAAGCAAAGGCAGAATCTCCGCATTGACATCTGCATTAAACCTTACAGGAAAAGACCCGGATGCTCCGCTTTTTAAAAAAGTGTCTTTGCGCAGGAGAGCGTAGAAAAAATCGGCGTCAATCTTCGATGCGGCCTGCAGGCGGTGGGCAACAACAAGGTGCTCTATCTTTTCAGCAGGCAGGCCGGTTTTCCTGGAAAGGAAAGTTATATCACGGTGCTGCTCATTTTCCTGTAATTCAGTAAGAGGAACCCGTCTAACGACTGCATTAATTTCTTCCAAAACAGAATCATAATCCGCTGCCTCGGGTTTAATATCTTTATCAACAATAATATTGATCTCTTCTCTGTCTGAAGCGTTAAATCTTACAATATCTAACCCTGAAGAAAACAGCAGATTTTTCTTTGTCTTTGTGAATACTTTGACGGTTATATCATCCGGCCGGCTGCTTTTCCATGTAATCTCGTATCTCCCTTTTTTATCGGTTACGGATTCACCCAGCAACTCCTCCGAACGCATATCGCGGTCATAAACACAGACTGTCAGATTAGCCAAAGGTTTGTTGCGCTTATCGGTTATTCTTCCAAACGCTTTTGACATTTAGTACCTCCCCTTTTTCTTAGACTATCCAAACTAAACTGCCTATTGCATCCATGAAGGCAGGTGGTCGGCAAGCCACCAGCCCAGGGTTTGAGTATATGCCGGCCTGGATTCATCTAGCACACCGGCGCTTCGCAATACCGATACGGCGCCTTGATCAAGAGCCGTTGCGCCTTCTGCGCCTAAGCCGCTGATGCTGTAATCCCCGTGCTGCCCTGAAGGCCGGGTAATCCCCCTCCAACTGTCTATAGCATCGCTCGCTCCCGTAACATTCATTAATCCGCCTACACCTTCATCCGCTAACCGCCCTAATGCATAACCGGCGGCGCCGGAACCTGCGACAGCAGCGGCAGGGCCCAGGGCAGCGGCGCCGGTCGTTAACGCTCCACCAACAGTAGTGGCGCCGGCAAGTTCCAATCCTGCGCCTGCCAATCCAACAGTCCCGACCCCAGAAGAGAAAAAGCCTAAGGCGCTGCTCACTGCATCTCCTCCTCTTTCCAAAACCGGACCTTGCCTGGAAATGGCGTCTTCAAAGCTGATCGCATTGCTGATTACCCCCAACGGAGCCAAGACTGCGCTTGCCCTGCTCATTCCCATGGGCAGCCGGCTGCCTACGATGGAGCCAGATGGGCCAAATACTCCAGGAAGCCTTGAGGCCGGCGCCGATATGGCATCCTCGGCGCGCAGCATGGCATCCCATCCCCTCATTCCCCTTAATCTGATCGCAGCATCCCTAAAAGTTGGCATGTTAATAGTAATCGGATTTACATTTTCAAAAAATCCGGCAGCGCCGCTGACTGCATTGTTTGTTGTAGAATTCCAAATCGGATTATCAAATAGTTCCCAATCAGAATCTTCGGAGGATGAGGTTTCCGATGCCGGAACATATATCTCAGAATGTGCAGGTTGAGGTGGAGCAGGAGTTGATACAGGGGCGCGGCATTCTGTCTCCTCGGGTTCGTATTCTAAAGAAACTGGCTCCTCTGTGTATTCTTGCTGAGGGGCAGGAGTATAAGTTTCGGGAGACTCGCAGACGCAATTTGATTCCAGTTCTTCCTCCCATGGAAGAGGCATACATGATTGTATTTCCGGATCACATGTACATAAGCCGCCGGGGTCATTGCTGCGCAGGGGATTATTTTCAACATACCGGAATACGTTTAAACCACCTCTAATCCCCAGCGGATCCGCACTTATCCATCTGCCGAGCCACGGTATATAGTACCTGGCGCTGTGATACTCCAGGCCGCTTTCTTCATCACGTTCCCTGCCTGTATAACGGTAGCGCTTGGCGGCAGATTTAATTGCTGTGTTTTTAGCCTGGAAGGCAGTGGCGCCATAGGGACGGTATTCCTCATAGGATATTACCCTGGCTTCGCTTGTGCCGTCAATTTCCAAACCGATTGAACCTATATGGTTGGACAGCTGATAGCGTACCAGATGTTTTTCTGTACCGTCATCCACATCGTTGCGTGTCTCTATAATTACAAAAAGATGCTGTTCGTCCATAAGACTAAGGCTGGTCCGTTCCAGCCCCGCATTATTACCGCTGTGCTTCTGGTAGAATTCATAACCGGCCAGGTAAACCCGTTCTTCTTTACGTTCAGGTGTAAGACCGGCGCCGGTTTGCTTTTCCGTAATTTTACGCAGGCGCTGCCCCTGGCTGTCATACTGGTAATAGGTTGTTTCCGGTGTCCCGTCATCTGTAATTCTCTGGCGAACGGTTCTTGCGATTTCCTCCTTAAAGTTCCAGCCTACTTCTTCCAGGTGGGGCATCGCGGTCATAAAACCATGCTGCGGGTGATAAGAATATTGATAATTATTCGTTCCGATCTGTGTGCTGATTAAGCGGTTGGTGTCTGTCTCGTAGCCGTAGGTCCTGGTCCAATTGTTGCCGGCAGCCAGATGCCGGATTTGCGCAATGTTTCCCGCTTCATCGTATTGGAAATTCTGACTGTAGTTGCGCATAACCATGGGATCGCCGGGATTGAAGCAGGCTGAAAAACATTGATCATGCCAGTTATCATTGCTGTCCAAAGCAAGAGCCGCATCGTTCTCCCTGCCGGAGGCTTCAACCAGCCGGTAGAGGGCATCGTAAATATAGCTGGATATGCCGGTTATTTTATGATTATCAAAGAAAACTGCCGGGATATTTTTATCTTCAATATGAGTGATGTTACCAACCGGATCATAGGTATAATACCAATCCTGCAGCGGATCACCATTACTTCTTTTGGATTCTAAGCGTTTAAGACTGAAAGTATTTTTATCATAGTAATATTTGGTGACTACATCATTTCCGTAAATGACTTTTTGGCGCTGACCTTTTTCATTGTACTCGATATTTTTAATATAGGTTGCGGTAATGGATGGATCCGGATGAACTACAATTTCTCCTTTAAGAAGCCCTGTATCATTGTAAGAAAAAATAATAATGCTGCCATCGGGTTTTATCTGTCTGGTAATTCTGCCGAGGGCATCGGTTTCCGAACCGAAGCTAAATTTTACCGGTTCAAGGTCTGCAGTTAAATGGTCGTCTGACCAGTTAACTTCAGTTTTGTAATTTTTAAACAGTGTTCTGATTGTTAATTCGGGATTCCCCTTGAAATCAAAGGCTGGGGTCTCCACAAGGCCGGCTGTATCAAAATGGCGTACAATTTTACCTTTGAGGTTTTTTAGTTTGGAACCGGGTTCCGCTTCTCCATAGAAGATTCTCTCAAATATATGATTAAGAGGCATGGCGCCGTCCCCGCCCAACACTGTATTTTGAAGCGGACGGTGTATAACGTCATAGGAATACCGGAACTCAAAACTGCGCTCATCCCATGTGCGCAGCGGCTGGCCCAGTATATTGACGAGCAGCCACCTTTGTCCCGAATCCATGCTTTTCTGATAAACCTTGTTGCCCAACATATCGTACTTATATTGCGCCACCACATTGCCGCGGGCGTCCTTTATGCTGCGCAGGCTGCCTTCCGCGTCCAAATCTGCCTTTGTGTAATAAAATTCGTCAGCGGCAGTTTCCGGATGCTTATTATGTTCTACAGATAAAACCGGTCTTCCCAAAGAATCGAAATATAATAAAGCAGGGGTATCCGAATGCCGTGCCGCCTGATCGGCGGCTGCCTTTTCCCTGCCGGGATCTTTGCCTTCCGCTGTAAGTTCGGCGTCAATGAGCCGGTTGGTACGATTATTGTACCAGGCTGTTTCCAATACAGTATCATTGCGGTCATAGACAACCTGTTTCCACGAATCAAATTCAACCTTGCTGAATGTGCTGTCAGGCATAGCCGTTTTAATTAGTCGACCAAGCGCATCGTAGTACAGTACCGGTGTGACACCGGTTTCTACAAGCTCCTTTAGATTTTCATACCTGTGTGTTACGGAAAAGTAGGGTTCGTATTTTTTAACGGTTTTACCTTTATTATTAAGCACTGCCCTGCCGCTGCCAATCCAGCGCAGCTGACCGGGCACAAGAGCAGACGTGTCTACTTCCAGAAGAGTATAGGTGTTGTCGGCATTAACGCAGACCTTTTTGGCCGGACCGGGTTCTGCCTGTACCTTTTTTAGCACTACTTGTCCTATTCCATTGGAGTATTCCAAAGTTATCTGCACAGGCGAATCAGGGTTTTTCTGAAAATGCTCTTCCCGTGCTATAGAAGCCGCAACAACCGGTTCCCCGTTTGTTTGGTATGCGTCAAGATCATAAACAAAACGCAGCGTTGCTTTCTGCAGCAATTCTTTGGCTGCGCTGATCAACTGGTCTGAAGCCGGAGCATTAAGAAATTCAGCTGCGTTTGAAGTTTCTGCCGCAGTTTCATAATCTGAAATTCCCGACAAATCATCCGCTTCATTTCCTTTCCCGAATAAAGCCGTAGCTTTAACAAAGCCCAGTTCATCGGCAACAGCTTCTGAGATATTGTCGTTTATATCTCTTATCCGCTGTGGAGACAGGGTCCGGAAATTTAAAAGATCAATTGAGGATTTACTGCCCAGGGCATCTTCCACTTCTCGTATATACAGATGATATTTATCGTCATATGTTACTTTGGTTCGGGCGCCGTAAGGATCAATATAAGATACGGGAATATAAAAACGGTCCTGTGCATCGGCTGATGTTTCCCCCTCGTTAATATGAAGGGTGGTCCCGGAACGAATCCACCAGTTTTCGTCCCCCTCGCTATGCGCAAACTTTCCTTCCAGCATCAGGGCATCGTTTACCCTGGTCCCGAAAATATCAGACAGCAAAGAAGGAGAGTAAGCCAGCTGATAGCTTTCAAACTTAAACGCTTTTGACTCCAGTTGGCTCAGAGACAAAGGAACTGTAAGGTCGTTCCTCAGATAAATTGTGCGTATATGCTCAATTAATCTTCTCTGGGCATATCCCGGGTCAGGTTCGGCATCCGTTAGGTGGTAAGGCACTTCTACGGCTGCAGATAAAATATTGTCAAAATCTGATCGCGTATAATAAGGGCCGGTTTTAGCAACCTCCTTAAGTTCATAAGTTCTTGTTTCCGATGGGAGACGGAGACGATAATAGTCATCATTTATGGCGTCATTGGTAAAGTCATTTATTGTGTAAATTATAGTTGTCCTGTTTTGAGCGTTCCTGGTCTCGGAAGGAAGAGAATCGTCCGCCAACAAACGGGGGTATACTATCGCGGCAGATTCCAGAACATTGCCGTAAGCATCTATTTTAAGATTGAGGCTGTGCTCTATCCGGGGATCTTCCGTATGGCGTTCATAGCTGTAAATGATTGACTCGCTTTTTTTAACTATAAAAACCGCATGTTTATTATTTCCCTTGGGTTGCAGCAGTTCTATAACACAATTACTGGCTGCTGCAGAAAAAGGTGTTAATTCCCGTCGCCGTTGCTCAGGGCTTGCCCCTGACAAAGGCGCATCCTTGGCAAATACTTCAGAACGCAAAGCCATACCTTTGCAGGCACGGATTGCCTCCCGGCGCTCTTCAGCGCTCAGATGCTCTAAGTTAATGCTATTTATTCCTGGTGCGGCGATAATCCGGGCTTCGGATAAGGATAATTCATAATTAACAGCAGAAAAGCCCTGCCTGGACATCTCTTCATACCAGTATTCATGCTCAAACTGATTAAGGATTTTTACTTCGTCTAAAAAGGCTCCCGTATGAAACCAATTTTTGGTCAATACCGGTTCCTGGTGCAGTTCCTTATCTGCAACATTGCTGAAGCTGCCTTTTTCCCAGTGTTCAAAGTATTCCGTATCGGTCTTCTCTGCCATACCGAAGCCTCTGAATTCTTTTTCGGCATGATCATAATAGCCATGATGGTACCGGTATGAAGTTACGAACCGGTAACCTGAAACGATGTCTTTTGTTTCTGACCTGGAAAGACAGTGAACCGGGAAATGCAGTTGGGTAACCCATGGTGTTCCGGCTTTTTTATCTTCAATGTAAAATTGTGTTGACGGTGTATATTCGAGGGTAACTTCTTTACCCATGTTGTTTTTATATTGGGCCATCAGGAATGGTTTCCTGCTGCTCATCAAGTCAACATACTGCAAAGGCGCATGGGTGTCTTTTTCCAGTGCGCTCGACCAGACGATACAGGGCAGGCCGCTGCCTAAAAAATCAACTACTGTAACTTTTGTTTGAGAATTAACCTCCGGCAGCGAGTCTAAATAAAAAGGTATTGTGCTCCAGGCGTTTCCGCTTTTATTCATCCAACAGCCGATCCTGTTTTTCCCCGTATAGACAATGTCAGTTGTTCCCGAGCCATCAATATCGGCCAAATGGATAAAATCAGAATTAAAATGATCCGGAAAATCAAAAACAGGAGCACAGTCCATGTTCACTTTAGCCCCGAATTTTCCGTAACCCAGGTTGGGCCAATAGCATACTTCACCGTTGCGGATTCTTACCAAATCAGTTAAACCGTCTCCGGACATATCGGCAAGGAAAATACTCTGATAGGGTTCGGAAAATAAAATACGCGGACCCTCTTCTTCGTCAAAAAACTGCGCAATCCGGCAGGCCTGTTTAAAACCGTTTCTGCCTTCGGACTCAAACCATATAAAAACATTATCTTCAGCAATGAGTATTTCCGGCATTCCGTCGCCGTTTAGATCAAGCAGCCGCATATTAGGATCCTGCATGTCAACGTTGGGGAAATGTTTAAACGCCTGGAATGATTGAAGGTCCCTGTCTTTGCTTAATTCAAAAAATCCTTTTATCCCATCGTTAAAACTGACCAGTTGTTTTTCACCGCCGGCATCCAGGTCCAGTAAACTTGTTTGTCTCCCTAATCCGCTGAAAGAAGGCCTGGGTGAAACCAACCTGGCTTGTTCAAAATTTCCCTGACCAAGATTGTGCTTATAATACCAACCCTGGGCCTGTTCGCTGAGAATGCCGGATAATCCTTCATTAAATAAGTCTACAAACTGGTAATTGGGTTCGGCCAAACCAGACGGCGCATGAATCAACTGCTCAGCGGCAATGGCGCTTACCGAACTGTTCCAGGCATGTTTTTGGTAGTCCAGTTCCAGGGCAGGCAATCGCTTGCAGGTATATGTTCCGTCTGCCTTTTTAATATATCCTGCTGTTGTAACGGACTTTAATAAACTGATTTCCCCAACAGAATCATGATCGTACTCAAAACTTAAGGATTTTACTAAAGCAGAACCACCCGGAAGTTCGTCAAAATAATGAAAAAGCAGAACCCGCTGACATATACGGGTGGTACGGATTTCGAAACCGGCCTTGTAAAAAGAGAAAGGGTCCGTCCTGAACAGCCAGTCGTTTGACTTTACGCAGGGGGGATCAAATGCGTATTCACCGTAATCAAATACCGTTTGAAACATGTAGCCGGATTCGGCAGGGAAAGGATCATTAAATTGGATATATGGACTTTTATTGCCGTATAAAACTTTATGCAGATATAAATTCGTATAAGTAATTTTACCGCTTTCAAACCTGTTCCGGCTGCACAACTGAGTTGAATCCATACCCAGTTCATTTTCTTTCAGGTAAAGATACCGGGAACAATTGCCCCTGTCATCAAAAACAAATTCAGGCAGCCATTCGAAAACTTTATTTTCATCCCGGGGATCGGCAATTCTGGAATCTAAGCTCCAGCCAAACAGAGTAATCACGTTGTCCTTCGTGATAACTCTCCATTTTAATTCCGGAGAAGTCTTGCCCGACCACCTTTCAATTAGGGCAAATTGGCCTTCAATTCTGGGCTTATAAAATCTGATCTTAAATAAACCGTCGCTGGAATCCTTTTCGTTTATTTCATAGTTACCCTCCGGATCCAGGACAAAATTACCCTCTGGATCCCTTTTAAACTCCGGCACTAGGTCTTCGCCACCGCAAAAAAGAAAGGTGTCAGAATCACAATCGTCCAGATACCTGGGCAGTTCCTGTTCTGTTTTTCTTTTTATAGAAGACAAATTCAATGACCAGCCTAATCCAAAGATACCGTTTCCAGCGCCGGAGTTATAGGTTAAGCTCAACGCCGGCGCCGCGCCGCGTGCGGGAGAAAAAGGAAGATCCAATGAAAAACTGACTGTACCGTTCACAGCATTAACAGAAAATTTTTCATCAATACCCCTGATGGCGCCGCCTCCTTTGGGTAAGTTTATAGACGGTACCTCAATTGCATTGGATTTGGTCTTGCCTCCATCAGTACTAAGAAATGGAGAAAAAGGGTTTTGCTTTTCGTCTTCTTGGTTCATCGTCACCCTCTTTTCTTATAATTTACAGGTAAACTTTTTTACAGGTTAAACTATCAAAGAAAGGAAATATCCATATAGAACAAATCGGATTATCAAAAAATTATTGGTATGCTTTTGGTTATTCTACAAAATGTTACCATATCCTTTTTTATTTTGATTTTTTATTCTCATACATATAGAGCTATACGAAAGTGACGAACAGCACTCATAATGTGCAGATCGTCAGTTTAAATCCGGCTGCTTATTTTTCTCTCTTCGACTTATATCGTATAAGGAATGATATGATTGTGAGTAGTTTCTTCGCAACAGGCCCCGGGATTATTAAAGTCGGGTTTAATATTCTCACTTTTTTATCGTGCTGATTCCAACTTTATTTTGGTCAATTGCGTGTATTTACTATTAATTATATAATATGCTGTAAAGTATGGGCTGTACGGGATATTATTCTTCGCAGTGAAAATGAAAACATAATAGACAGATGAGGGGAGATAAAGTCGCTATGTTTAAGGAAATAATAGAAAATGTAAAAAAAGAAATCCCGCTGATACACTGTATTACCAATTATGTAACTGTAAACGATTGTGCAAATATACTTATTGCTTGCGGCGGGGCGCCCATTATGGCTGATGACGCAGGCGAAGTTGAAGAGATGACTTCGATTTGCAGCGGACTTGTGATCAATATCGGAACGCTTAACCAAAATACAATCCGGGCTATGTTTTTAGCGGGAAAGAAGTCGAATATACTTGGCCATCCTGTCGTTCTCGATCCTGTCGGAGCAGGCGCATCAAAACTTCGTACAGATACGGCGAATAAACTTCTCGATGAGGTAAGATTTACTGTTATCCGCGGCAATATTTCGGAAATTAAGACGCTGGCAATCGGCAGCGGAACAACTAAAGGCGTAGATGCCGATGTCGCCGATATGGTTACGGATAAAACCATTGATAATGTGATCGCTTTTGTAAAAGAGTTCTCAAAAAAGACAGGCGCTGTCACCGTTATTACAGGCGCAATTGATATCGTTGCCGGTGAAAATATAGCATATGTCATCCGCAACGGTCATCCCATGATGTCAAGAATCACGGGCAGCGGATGTATGCTTACCGTTATGACGGCTGCTTATGTTGCCGCAAATCCCGGCGATATCATTAAAGCAGCAGCGGCAAGCGTTTGCGCGATGGGACTTTGTGGTGAACTTGCTTTTTCAAAATGTAAAACGGCCGGCGGTGGCAACTCGAGCTATCGCAATTATTTGATCGATGAAGTATACAATCTTGACGCCGAGAGCTTGATGAGAGGCGCGAAATATGAAGCTCGCTAAAAATTCAATGCTTTTATACGCCGTAACCGACCGTACATGGCTTGGCAAGCGAAAGCTTATTGAGCAGGTAGATGATTGTCTGAAAGGCGGAGCAACCTTTATTCAGCTTCGTGAAAAGGAACTTGATTATAAAGCCTTTTTAGCAGAGGCAAAAGAAATAAAGACTTTGTGCCATAGGTACAATGTTCCGTTTGTTATCAACGATAATGTAGATATTGCCGCTGCCTGTGATGCTGACGGCGTTCATGTCGGTCAGAGCGATATGAAAATAAATGAAGTCAGAGCGAGACTTGGCGGTAATAAAATAATTGGTATCTCTGCTGTAACAGTAGAACAGGCAATTATCGCCGAACAAAACGGAGCCGATTATCTTGGTGTCGGCGCTGTCTTTTCCACTTCAACAAAGCTTGATGCGGATACTGTATCTCACATAACCCTGAATGCAATCTGTAACGCAGTATCCATTCCTGTAGTTGCAATTGGCGGTATAACTTCACACAATATACTTGAACTGAAAGGCACGAACATTGATGGTGTGGCCGTTATTTCGGCGATATTCGCACGGCCTGATATAAAGGCGGCAACTGAAGAATTATTAATGTTATCAAAGGAAGTAGTGCCGGTATGAACCCGCCATCCAGGAGTGTCAGCGACAGTTTCATTAAACAGGCGCATAGAAAGTTTATCTAGATACAAGTAGACACGAGGTAGACACAAGGGGACGGTTCTCCTGTGCTTACTTGTGAGCACAAGGGTACCGTCCCCTTGTGTCCTTTGATGACGCTGCATTAGCAGCATGGATGTCTATCCGCAATACACGCTAAACTTTCCCGACACGCTCTTTGGAATAGTCAAAAATGTGCTCCCGCACATTTAAAGAGGGAGACATAACAACCATTTCACCAGTTTCTAGAGGCTCGCCGGTCTTGGGGTGGGGGCCTATACTTTTAACTACCCATTCGTTGAGCAACTGAAGGCCTCCGAGGTTTTCAGGAAATCCCCCAAAAAGGTCCCACACCCTGAAATATACTACCAGGTGAAGCCGCCAGATATTGTCCTCACGGTCACGCCTCATTTTAAAGGTAATTTCACGTAAGCAGGGCTCTGAGGCACGGCTTTCCGGGTCGTCGGGGGTTCTTAAGGCAGTGATGTCCTCCGGTTTGGCTATTGTAATAGAAGCTTTGGCATGTCCGAACCCCCAGGTCTGGAACCTGCGGATAACCTCTATAACTTGTGGAACAATCCTTTCGCCATATGTGTAGAAGGTGTTTTCCAGTACTAACGGGTTTAGGATGTAAGAGTTGAAGTACTCCTCGATTTTTGCGGCGGTAGTCGGGGGTGGAAAGCTCATATTATGCGGGATGATATCACAAAGGGGCCTAATGTGAGGCCTTCTAATCCGGCAAACGACGAAATCAAATTCTCTCCGGAGCATCCCGGGATATGAACCATGCTCGACGCGATACTCATAAGCATCGATATCCCAGAGCTTTTGCTGTAAAAGGTACCAGGCCTCAGGCAGGTTTTCGGCATCAATATTAACTATGTTTAATAGTTCCATAAGTTGTCCTCCTAAGAAATATTAATCAATTCCCATAATTTCCCGCCAATGTTCCCTCGAAAGGCCTGGTCGCACCAACGTTTTGGGAACGTCGGGAGTTCTGGCAACAATAATAAAGAGGATGTCTGTATATCTATTATATTCCATAAAGCGGGTTAAGTGGAAAGGTAGATTTAACGAATCAATGAAAATATAGTATTTTTATGATGTTTTTAAAAGTTTCTTATTAACTGATTGGAGGATTTTTGAAAGGAAACATCTAATTTAAATACAAATGCAGAGCAGGTTTTTTGCTTCTATCCTTTCCTGAACACCATCCTAGAATAGAGATTAAATCAAAATTCACTTAGACAAAAGACTATTTTTTTGATTAAAAAGGAGAAAGGGGATTTAAATGTCATCTTTTAAAAAAAGGTTTTCTCTAACATTGTTTGGCTGTCTCGTTTTAGGGTTATTCTTCCTGTTTGTTAATAGCGCCGGAGCTGAAAACGTTTCGCCTTCACAGGTAATTAAGCTTATTGTTAATAATAAGACGCTAACTGCTGATGTTCCCCCCGCTTTAATTAACGGAAGAACAATGGTGCCGGTCAGGGTGGTAGCTGAAGCATTAGGTATTTTGGTCGAATTCAACGATTCAACTCGGACAGTTACTGCTTCTCAGAATAATATCATAGTGAAATTGATAATCAGCGGTAACAGTCAATACGGATGAGGCAGGTTCTAATGACATCCAAAGCCTGCTAATTCCACAACGATATGACCCTGGTCCAATACGTCTCCGAGGGGATTGACTACTGCCAGGGCTGCCACCACGGGGCCTCCAGGAATGCAAAGGGAAGCTGTACCCAATCCGCCTTTCATCGGACTCCCGTAAAATTTTCCCACTGTCGCCCCTGCTCCGGCGCCCACATTCCCTTCAGTCACGGGACCCGTACTTGCAGCCTGGCAGGCGATGTATGCCAGGGCCGCATCAGGCGGATTTAAACCCCTGGCGAAGTCGAGATCGTAAATGACTGATGCAGGCACTACAGGCGCCTCGGCGATTACATGCTCGACAAGACAGCGCATCATTCCGCCCGCCGCTGGCAGCCCAAAGTTACTGTAACCTGTAAGGAAGACGGCCCGTACAGGATTTTCCTTGGCGCCGGGGCGTATTGCATCAGTTAGCTGCGTACCAGGATTGCCTCCCCTTACGTCTACACCTGGGACCGCTCCGGCCGGACAAAGAATCACTGTGCATCCTGTACGGCCGCTTTTATCCTCAGCGTTTCCCACCAGAATGCCGGGAACATCAGTAAGCCCTCCCTTAATGGCTGCTTTCAATCCCTGGCCCTTTTGATTACTCAATTACCTCACCCCAAGTTAATGATTTAAGTATAGAGAAAAACGCTAACCGCAGAGGCAGGCGGATTGTTGATGAAGGTCCAGCACCGAAGCTATCGCAAGAATAATGGTGAGTTACTCGCCGGCGCTGGGAGTTGTATAGTTCTGCCAGGATTGCTTCATACTACAAGTCTTGCAAATCCCAGCTGATGTCAGCATAGGCGAATGTATAAACTATTTTATATCTAATCATATATGTCATAATGATCCATAATATGCAATCTGTAAGAAGAACGAATTGGTAAAAATCTTGTTTACATCTGGAAAATAATAATGTAAAATTACATCAATTTAATAAAAAACTTCTAGCTCAGGATAAAACCGTCGAAAGACGGTGACACATAAGCCACGGATCTACTGCCTTTAAGCTATGATAGCCGGGTTGCGTGGAAGTAAGAATTCCTGTAAATATGCTATATACCTGTCATGGCGCCTGACCCCAGACAGGTTTTTTATTTTTACTTAACTTTCTTAAAAGTAACAAACTTATCTATCGAACAAGGTGATTGCACCGGCTTTAGGCAAACTCAATCCATTTTTTAAAAACTTGGGGGTACTTGATGTTGATCCCTCCGAACATAAGTACCCTCCCTTGGTTTTGGACCTTTATTCTTGATCACATGACAGTGCAATCCTGACGGGCTCGATCTTGTGGGGCAGAAGGAGTTTTATAAGGCAATCATCCGGCATTTGCCCAGTACAGGGGCTTTTTTGTTTAAAACGTTAATTGCATGGTGGATATAAATCTGTTATAATAGAGATATTCTGAATAGAGATATTCTGTTTGAAAAAGTTGATAAATTGGTGATTTTGGCATTTCAAAATCCAAAACTTCTTCGTTATAGAGACCAATTTGGCGTTAATCAAGGGATTGACGATTGAAATATCTCCACTATGTAATTAGTGTTTTATTTTGTTTTAAGAATAATACTTGCGGAAAACCATCATTAAACTTATCAAAAATACTCTCCTATCCTGAAAATTAACTTGCATTAAGGAGGTCAGTTACTTGTGTGCTTATTTTCGCTTCAGCAGCATGGATGTCTGACTTGCAGAAAATGTCGAAATACGAAGATTTCTCACGATAATTAATTAAAGGAATATTAGGATAATTGGAGAAGAAACACCTTAAAACAATAATTCCGGGAAAAGAAGTTTAACTTTGGAAAATACCTTGTTGAAACTTTTTCCCAAATAGCTAATTTCCAGGATCCTATTTTTTAAAGGAAGCCTATACGTCATGCGAAAGTTGAGAGTGAAAAATGAATCATCTTATATCTAAAATATCGGGGATACTTGTTAAGGTTATGGCATTGAGGGAAAAAGCGCAAAAAAACAGTGATGCTAAACTTGAACAAAATGATCAGGATAAATCTGAGGTAGAATACCGTATCCTGGTCGAAAATCTGGGTGACGTTATCTTTTCTCTGGATTTACAAGGTTTCATTACTTATATTAGTCCTGTTGCAGAGAAGATGTTTCTGCATAAGCCAGAGGAACTTATTGGTGAAAATATATTGCGATATGTGCATCCCGAAGATACTCCTATAGTCTTAGGCAGCATACAGCGCGTTTTAGTCAAGAAACCTGAATCAATTGAATTCAGGCTGGTAGATCTTGACGGGACTACTTATTATGTACAGACTTCCTGCAGAGCATTGCTGAAAGACAACAAGTTAGTCGGGGTGACAGGCATTCTTTCTGATATAACTGAACGGAAAAGAATTGAAAAAGAGCTCAGAGAATCTGAAAGTAAGTATCGGACACTTTTTGAAACAACCGGCTGCCCAACAGTAATCTTCGAAGAAGATTTGAAGTTGTCGATGATTAATCATGAATTTGAAA
This sequence comes from Desulfotomaculum sp., assembly GCA_003513005.1. Taxonomy (NCBI): domain Bacteria; kingdom Bacillati; phylum Bacillota; class Clostridia; order Eubacteriales; family Desulfotomaculaceae; genus Desulfotomaculum; species Desulfotomaculum sp. Next base: position 27,566 of record DOTD01000016.1, on the reverse strand, counting down.
AGGTTTCTGGATACACGAAGGATGAAGTCGAAAATAAAAAAAGTGTACAGGATTTTATTGTAGACGAAGACAAAGAAAGGGTATTTAAATATAACGACAGGCAAAAAATGCATCCGGACGATTCAAAAAGAAATTATGAGTTTAAAATGAATAATAAGCATATGGATGTAATTAATATCCTGGCAACAGTCAGCACAATTCCTGGCGCCAAGAAACGTGTTGGTACTTTCCTGGACATTACAGACCGCAAACTCATGGAGAAAGCTTTGCAGGAAAAGGAATTGTTTTTAAGACAAATAACCGACAATATGCTGGATATCATAGCCAGAATTAAAGCAGATGGTTTTTTTGAATACATCGGCTCGTCTGTAAGAAACATTTTAGGGTATGAACCCGGGAAACTTGAGGGGTCATCTCTTTTTGACCTTATTCATCCGGAAGATTTGCAAAGAGTAAAACGCATCTATCAAACAACTGCTGCAAATAAGAATTCGGTCACAATTGAGGTCCGCTATAAGCATGCAAATGGCTATTATATTTGGCTGGAAGCCTTTGGCAAAGTAATAGAGGATGCTAACGGATGTCCAATTGGCGCTATAATCAGTGCACGTGACATAACGGCCAGGAAAGAAATGGAGGAAAGGTTAAAATATCTCAGTCTGCATGATGGCCTGACGGGAATTTATAACCGGATTTATTTTGAACAAGAGATGCTCCGTTTGCAAAACGGGCGGGATTACCCGATCGGCATGGTTGTTTGTGATGTAGACGGCCTTAAAATTATAAACGATTCCCTGGGGCATAAATTTGGAGATATCTTACTGAAAGAGGCCGCTGAAGTTATCAAAAAGTCGTTTCGCAAAAGCGATATGGTAGCGCGTATAGGAGGTGATGAATTTGCAGTTCTTCTTCCGGGCTGCGATTCTGACGTTATTCCAAATTCCTGCCGCAGGCTTAAGGAGAATATTGTTGTCTGCAATTCCGAAAACCCCCAATTAAATTTAAATATCTCCGTCGGTTATGCAGTTATGGAAACTCCAGGCGACCTGGTTCAGCTTTTTACAGAAGCTGATAAGAACATGTACAAAGATAAATTTCTCCACGGTGAAAGTATACTGAATAATCATTGCTCTTCAGCTTGAATTTTTTAATAAATTTATTACTTGTTATGCCCTCCACCCTCCTGATTCGATACAGGCGGGTTTTTTCTTTTCTTATGCTCCATCGCGGCGCAGGGTAACACAAATGGCTATAATTACATAAACTTACTAATAAATGTAACGCAGTTCCTGTGTCGGGAGTTGTTCTTAGTGGGCGGAGTATGCCCAATATTCTTTGCCGCCAAGTTCACCTGCTGATGATTAAAAGAATCTATTAAATAAAGTTTCAAAGAAACACTGCGTTAACAAAACGCAGTGTTTCTTTGAAACTTAATATTTAAGGAGGAGCGCAAATTGGCAAGGTTGTGTGTTGTTGGGTTGGGTTATGTCGGACTGGTCACGGCTTCGTGTTTCGCTAGTCTTGGACATAGCGTAACCTGCCTCGATAAAGACCAGAAAAAAATTGATCTTCTGTCCAGGGGAATCTCTACTTTTTTCGAGCCCGGGCTGGATGAACTCCTAAAAAAAGGACTGGAAAAAGGCATCCTTTACTTCACTGATGATTTTAAGACTGCAGTCAGCCAGGCTGAGATCATTTTTATATGTGTCGGGACACCCCCACATGAAAACGGTATGGCGGAAATGTCCCAGGTGGAAGAAGTTTCCCGCTCCATTGCCGACAGTATAGAAGGTTATACACTCATCGTTGAAAAAAGCACTGTGCCTGCAGGTACTTCGGAAAGAATCAAACAGACGATAAAAATGGCCCGCCGGAATGAAGCTTCATCCTTTGATTTAGCAAGCAATCCCGAATTCCTGAAAGAAGGCTCGGCTGTAGGCGACTTCATGCACCCGGACCGCATTGTGCTCGGCGCCGACAATGACAGGGCCAGGGAGAAACTGCGTGCATTATACCAGGATTTTAATTGTCCCATCCTGTTCACAGACATATCGACTGCGGAATTAATCAAGCAAGCCAGCAATGCCTTTCTGGCTATGAAAATTTCTTTTATAAACCTGGTTGCTGATATTTGTGAAAAAGTAGGCGCAAATATTAAACAAGTTGCGTACGGCCTGGGTTATGACAAACGTATCGGCAGGGATTTCCTCAATGCCGGCGCAGGTTATGGCGGAAGCTGTTTCCCTAAAGACGTTAAGGCCTTATCAGCCATGGCCGACACACTGGGTATCAATACTACCCTGCTTAAAGAAGTAAACCGCATTAATGAAAAAAGAATCTGTTTGATTGCTGATAAAATTGAAGATACCCTCTGGGTATGTAAGAACAAGAATATTGCAGTGCTTGGCCTGGCCTTTAAAAGCAACACCAATGATGTCAGGGAATCTCCGGGAATAAAGCTGATTAAGGAATTAACCGACAGGGGCAGCATTGTTTCCTGCTATGACCCGAAAGCAATGGATAACGCCAGGTCTGAACTTGGCAGCGCAAAAGGCCTGGTAACCTTTGCTGAAGATCCCTACGCCGCTGCAAGGATGACGGATGCTGTAGTTTTTATGACTGAATGGCCTGAATTCATTAAGATTGATTTTCAAAGATTGCGTAAAACTATGAGGACTCCGGTAATTATTGACGCCAGAAACATGCTTGATCCGGACGAAGCAGTAAAACACGGATTTTTCTACAACGGAATCGGGTATTGCAGGCACGGACAGTGAAAGATATCTCACACCCTGAAAAAAGTTCATATTATACGGGGATGTCTATTCTTTTTCATTTTCCCGATCCCTGCCTGCGCCTGATAAACCACATTAAAAAGTAATAAGAAACAAACCCTATTATAGCGGCATTAATCAGGCTGCCTAAAATAAAAGGGTAACCGTGTTCGAACAGTTTATCAAGAAAAAAGTCAAAAGTTGATATTCCCATATCATGGATATCCAGTCCTGTTTGTATATCCCCAAAAAGAAGCTTTCCTACAAAAAAATCAAGAGCATAAAAGGAAGGAACGGCCAGTTTAAGAATTACTACTGTAGATACTGCCGCAACAGGATTAACTTTTACCGCACGGGCGGCTAAATAGGATAAAGGTATACTGATTATGGGTATTGGAAGAAAATCAAACGCCAGACCAAGAGCCACCCCACCGGCGATCTTTTTCGGTGAATCAGATAAATTTAAGATTTTTTTCAAGTAGGAATGTAATTTACTACCCGGCCTCACGGAAAAAAGGTTTTTAAACTTGTTCAGTATCCGGTCTTTCCAAAGCCTAATACAGTATACAGCTTGTTTGCCCATTAGATTTTGTTCCTTATGTTTTATAATAAAAAACTTTATTACCTTTGGCTGTAAAAATTCATCTGGTAGAATTATAACACATAATGCGCCAATTGGAAAAAAAAGATAAATCAATAAGCTATATATTAAACTTACAAAAACACTGCTTTCCGATAACCAAAAAAACTTCACACTTTCTTCAATAATTCTCCATATCTATTTTGAGTTTATTTTGATAAAATTACCTGCAAAGGATGTTTTTATTTTTCAAGGAAGGTGAAAGATATGCCAAATTTTAAAAGAAACCTCTTTTTTATTGCCTTAGCCGCTTTTATTGCGGGAGTCATGTTTATGGGCGGGTGTCTTTTTGCCAACGATCTCCCCCTGTCCGCTCTAAGCAAAGGATCACTGGCTGCTAATTCAGCAGACGCCTCCGGAGCCGGTATCATTGATTCTGAGACAGTCGCTGATATAGTCAGCAGCGCCGGCCCTGCGGTAGTAAAAATCGATACATATACTACCCGCAGTGTTTATGTGGATCCCTTTTTTAATGATCCTTTCTTCAGACAGTTCTTCGGCAGTCCCTATGGTCAGTCGCAGACCAAGGAGGAACACGGTCTTGGTTCCGGTTTTATTATTTCCAGCAATGGTAATATTTTGACCAACGACCATGTCATCAACGGAGCCGACAGGATTACAGTCACCATCCAGGGATATAAAAACCCCCTCCAGGCAACTGTGGTCAGCGAAGATTATAATTTGGACCTTGCTGTCTTAAAGGTACAGGCAAAAAATCTGCCGGCGTTGAAACTGGGTGATTCAAATAAGACCAGGGTTGGAAACTGGGTCATCGCAATCGGAAATCCCTACGGCCTTGATCATACTGTAACAGTTGGTGTGATTAGCGCCAAAGGGCGTCCGATAACCGTAGGAAACCGCAATTACAAGAATCTGCTGCAAACTGACGCATCAATTAACCCGGGAAACAGCGGAGGCCCACTGTTTAACCTGTCCGGCGAAGTAATCGGAATCAATACCGCTGTAGCCCAGGCAGAGGGAATTGGTTTTGCTATTCCTTCAAAAACAGCCAGTGATGTTATTCTAGACTTAATAAGCAAAGGGTAAATGGTTAATTCTTAATAGAACTCATTTCATACTGCAGTAAGAACATGGCCAATTTTAAATGTCCAAAACAGATTGTAATAATAGAGAGTCTTGTAAAAAACTCTACCGGCAAAGTTGACAAAAATCTTCTCCGGGAAATCAGGAAAGAAATGGGATAAGCGAGGGAATTATTTGAGAGGGTTTTTCAATTGAACTGCCAGGATTCCTCCTTTACCACGGCTGCGGTGTATTCTGGTCGACTGTTACAAATGTGTAACCCTTTGATTTGAACAACTGAATAATCTCAGGCAATACTTTGACTACAGCCTCTCTGTTGGTGATATACGTTTCCATGCTGGGAGACGCTGCCGCTTTAACATCAACCTGGCCTCCGTCATGCAGTAGAACAATGGGTGTTAGATGAAGTTCTTCGACTAATATCAGACCGCTGGAAACACTTTGATAGACCTCTTCCGGTTTCAAGGCGCGGGGAGTAGTGTCGGCGCCGGTTATGTTCCAACCAATTGACTGATAACCGCTTTCCTTTAACTTGCTCCGGAAATCATGAGTTAAAAAGCTAACGCCGCCGGGAGGCCGGAAAATTTTTACGGGTTGTCCTACCAAATTTTCCAGCACTGTATTTGCCCGATCCAGATCAGCGATTAGAGCCTCCGGTGATGAATAAATTTTTTGGTAATCATGGGTATAGGTATGGTTAATAACGGCATGACCCTCATTAATCATCCTTTTAATTATGTCCGGATTTCTTTCCGCATTTTTACCGATTACCATAAAGGAAGCCTTTACCTGCTCCTTGTCCAGGATATTTAAAATGGGTTCCGTAAAAAAAGTATTCGGTCCGTCATCAAAAGTTAAATAGACATCCTTGCCAGGGACTTTATAAACGCTGCCGGCGACTGCTACACTATTCAAGGCGCTTTTTGAAAGCACAGATGAATTTTTGGAATCTGTTTGAAGTTCTTTGACGCCACAGCCGAATAATAAAAGCAGGATCGTCATAAAAATAAGGAATAAAGTCAGTTTTTTAATTGTTCTAAGTATGTTAAAACACCAGCTTGCAAAGATTGCCCGCTATTCTCTTTTTTTTCGACTTTTTTCCAATATACACCCTGCTCCTATGTAAAACAACTATTATTCATATTTGCAACTCTTTTTCTTTTTATATAGTCTGGGTTTCAATATTATCTCCCTTAAAAAAAAGCGCCCTTTAAGCGCATTTACATTAAAAAAGGGCGCCTTTCTTATTCAATCGACATTAATTATTAAACCGGTTTATTAACATGATAATCGGGGGTAAAGGGGGTCAGGGGGTAAAGGGGGTCAGGCTTGACTTATTATAAAAATTGACTTATTAAAAAAACAACTTCGCCGGGCTGCAGCAGCGGCGCTTCGCAAAGCGCTCACTCATGAATAAAGGCGTCCTATTTTAGCTATGAAAAAATAGCCCAGTTAACCATTTTTTAGCCGGTGATTACTTCAAGCCAAACAACTAAACATCAGCAACACTGTCATACTCTTCAACTAGAGAATCAAACAGATCCTTAACAGAAACAATTTTCTCCGCTTTATAAGCATTTGTGCCGGCAAAAGCAAATCCGTGTTTCATTTTTCCTTTTTTAGCATTCATCAAAGCAAGGGCTATACAATAAGGGCTGGACTCATGATTGCAGGTGATAATACAATGATATGGACACTTATAAGGTTTCTTGCCGCCTGCATTGACATCTTCGATGAACTCATTGATTATAGCTCTCCCGGGCATTCCGACAGGGCTTTTTATAATTCCGATATCTTCTTTTCTGCAATTGATATAGGTGTTTTTAAATTCTAAAGAAGCGTCACATTCTTCCGTTGTTACAAACCGTGTCGCCATCTGTACGCCCGAAGCTCCGAGCTGAAGGAATCTATATATATCTTCCCCTGTATATATGCCGCCTGCCGCAATTACAGGGACAGGTTTTGACGTCTTTTCTTCAATCATTTTTGCTACACCAATAACTTCAGAAACAAGCTTCTCCAATTTAAAAGCAGGATCATCAATCTGCTCGCTTTTAAATCCCAGGTGGCCGCCTGCCATCGGCCCTTCTACCACAATGGCATCCGGGACATGTTGATATTTTTCTAACCACCTTTTAGCGATCAGGCTCGCTGCTCTTGCGGAAGAAACAATAGGAACAAGCTTTGTAGCAGTTGACTTTTGTAAGAATAAAGGGAGATTCAGCGGAAGACCGGCGCCGGAAAAAATAATATCAATACCTTCCTCTACTGCCGTCTTAACCATGTCACTGAAATTTGATAAAGCTACCATGATGTTTACTCCCAGAATTCCCTTGGTAAGTTCACGTGCTTTTCTGATCTCTTTTCTAATCGCTCTGATGTTGGCCCCAAGATAATTTGTTTTAGAATCCGGTTCAGGTAGACCAATACCCGCAACAGATATAACTCCTATACCGCCTTGTTCGGCTACTGCTGACGCCAGCCCGCTTAGAGAAACACCAATACCCATACCGCCTTGAATAATTGGTAATCCGGCGGATAAGTCACCTATTTTTAAGCCGATCTCTCTCAACGAAACCATTACTGTTCTCCTTATTGATTTTTAGTATCTCACTGATCGGACCGCCGCAACCTGTATGCCGCAGAATCAGGGTCAATATCCAATAAAAAGTTCATAAACAAGAGCCCTGTCTCTAAAAAACCTCTCTTCTTCGACATATTTCTTCCGTCCCAAAGACTACTTTACCTCACACTGAATTGGCAGGTCAATGTTTTTTTAACTCAGTCTTACTCACATGAATCCACTCACCGTTAATCCATTCGTTAGCAATCGCTTTCCCCACTATCGGAAGCGCTTGTTCAATTTGCCCGGTAACCTGTTCCATACCGTCTCTTAGCTCAGGATGCGCGTGGGTGTTCTTGTTTCGCATAGCATATATATGCTTCATCCCTATAAAATCAGCTTTCCAAATAGAGTCGCTTGGGATTGAAAGCATATATGTGCCCCGTATAACATCCCGGTCGTCTGAATAATCCTTTCTGATATAGCCGAAACCGTTAAATTTGTATTCAACACCATTGATCTCTACAGTCTCCGGTATATTTACTTTAGACTTGCTTTCTCGCATGAGGCTTATTACTTCCCCCACACTCATTATCTTTTCGTTGTAAAACTCGCTCTTTTCGCCGCTGGCAAACTCAGCAAGTCTGGATGACGATCTGACGATACGGTTGTTCATTCTCTGCGCATGAGCGTCGAGATCACCCATCCCGGCCTTGTGCAAACCGACAGTCTCGACTGTAAAGTCAATAAACCTCAGAATGGTTTCATGATTTCGCTTATAGCCTAATTGTGCGCCATATTTTGTGATTTTTTTCAGCCAATCGCGGATTTGGGCGGTTTCCTTCGTATCATTATCGGGTAGATGAATGAATCCCGCATTATCGGAATACTTAGCAATTACTTTGCGGACATGATCAGCTTTCTCGTAAGTGTAACTCCTTTTCGACATAAACAGTGAGATGACCGCGTCATCTACTCCTGCAACTTTTACCAGCCTGAATAGCATATTTATTTCTCCTCGTATGATATCCTATCCGGCCCCTGTAGAACCAAATCCCCCTGCTCCACGCGATGTTTCCGGCAGTTTGTTTACCATATTCCATTTGATGTTAAACACAGGAATAAGAGCAACCTGACAAATACGGTCCCCGCGACTGACCGTGAAAACTTTATCTCTCCGGCTGTTATATAATAAAGCGCATACCTCTCCGCGGTAGTTGCAGTCTATAACTCCCGGCGAATTGGGGACCAGGATCCCTTCTGCCGCAAGCCCCGATCTTGCCAGTACGGCAAGCATAAAGCCATCCGGCGCCTGAATTTTAAAGCCAAGCGGTATGATGCAGGTTTCCCCCGGAAGAATATCAACCGGTTCTATAACAGCGGCAAATGCATCCGCAGCTGCATCACCACCGTCTCCGTGTGCGTATTTTGGAAGCGCAACACAATGCTGCAAAGGGATTACGTTAATTTTACTAGAATTGCAGCTCATTTGAAAGCTTTATCCCCTCTCGTGTTCCACTTATTTTACAGGGCTGAACGCACCAAGCGCGCGGCGGCAACCATATTTTCCAAGGATTTTCTTGCTTCAGGCCAGCCGCGTGTTTTTAGCCCACAATCCGGATTTACCCATATTTGCCCGCTGTCCAGAACTGCCAATGCGTTGTGAAGATGGCTGACGATCTCTTCAACCGAAGGCACACGGGGGCTATGAATATCATAAACACCCGGACCGATCTCGTTAGGGTATTGAAATTGAGCAAATACTTTCAGCAGTTCCATGTTGGACCGGGAAGCTTCTATAGATATGACATCCGCGTCTAATGCGGCAATTGAGTCAATAATATCATTGAAATTACTATAGCACATATGCGTGTGAATTTGTGTATCGTCTCGCACACCTGACGAAACCAGTTTAAAGGCATTTACCGCCCACTCAAGATAAGCCGGCCACTGTTTACGCCGCAACGGCAGTCCTTCACGCAGCGCCGGTTCATCTATCTGTATAACCTTGATGCCGGCCGCTTCGAGGTCTGCTACTTCATCACGCAACGCCAGGGCCAGTTGAAACGCGATATTTTGACGCGGTTTGTCGTCACGAACAAATGACCATTGTAGTATGGTAACCGGTCCAGTGAGCATTCCTTTAATAGGTTTATCTGTAAGTGATTGCGCATATTTAATCCAGTTCACTGTCATTGCCGATGAACGATAAATATCACCGAAGATTATCGGCGGCTTGACAAACCGTGTTCCATAGCTTTGCACCCACCCGTTTTGCGTAGACATAAGGCCATTCAACTGCTCTCCAAAGTATTCTACCATGTCGTTACGCTCAGCCTCACCGTGCACCAGGACATCCAAACCAATCTCTTCCTGAAAACGGATTGCATCAAAGATTGTTTTCTTCAGAAAAACACTATATTGTTCATTGGTAATTTCACCTTTCCTCACAGCGGCGCGCATAGTACGGACTTCGGCTGTTTGAGGAAAAGAACCGATGGTAGTAGTAGGTAGCGCCGGCAGTCGCAACGACGTGCGCTGCAATTCACGCCGGGCAGAATACGCGCTCTTTCGGCGCAGCATGGAGTAGTTAATAGATGCAGTGCGTGATTGTACGGCGGGTTGATGAATTCGACGGGACTGTCTGCGGTTTTCTACCCGTCTTTTGCTCTCCAGCAATACTTCCTTTACCGATTCGCGTCCTTCATTGAAAGCCTTTGTCAACACAGATATTTCACCCAGTTTTTGAACTGCAAAAGCCAGCCACCCTTTTGTCTCATCATCCATATTACTCTCTTCTGCCAGATCAACGGGACAGTGAATCAGTGAACATGATGGAGCAACCATAATATTTCTGCCGGATAGAATGCTTTTGGCCCGTTCAAGTACAGCAAGCGTAATATCAAGATCAGTCCGCCAAATATTTCGCCCGTCAATAATCCCCAGGGACAAGCACATAGTCTCCGGCACAAAATGTAATAATTGATCAATCTGCTCAGGCGCCCTTACCAAATCAACGTGCAGAGCCTGCACGGGCAGTTGGCAAACCATAGGCAACGTATCTTCCAGGCTGTTAAAATAAGTAGCCAGGCATATCCGGGCGGATGCCGCCGCACGATGCAGCCGCGTATAAACATCAGGAAATGCAGCCAGTACTTCCTGTGATAGATCAAGGGTTAAAACGGGTTCATCAATCTGTATCCATTCGGCTCCGGCGCCTGCAAGCCGGGAAATAACCAATTCATAAACAGGAAGTATCCTACTTAAAGACTGACCCAATGAAAAATATCCGTCAACACTCTTTCCAAGCAGCAGGAATGACACAGGCCCGAGTATGACGGGGCGCGTTAATATGCCAAGCGCAAGCGCTTCTTTGAACTCGTCGATTGGCTTTGTGGAAGCCAGGCAAAATGTTTGTCCGGCATGAAATTCAGGGACAATATAGTGGTAATTGGTATCGAACCACTTGGTTAACTCCATTGCGGTAACATCATTTGTTCCGCGTGCCATAGCAAAATATGTGGAAAGGCCGACTGTCTTACCTTGCCAGCCATATCTTGGCGGTACTGCGCCGACCATAACGGCTGTATCAAGCACATGGTCATAAAGCGAAAAATCATTGGAAGGAATATGTAATATCCCGTGATCCTGCTGCAATTTCCAGTGTTTCTGCCTTAATCCCGCCGCTGTCCTCTTTAACTCCTGCTCGCTAATAGTTCCAGTCCAGTACTGTTCGATTGCGTGCTTTAGTTCACGCTTGACACCAATACGTGGAAAGCCCAGATTTGCTGAAATCGCCGTCATAATAATCTACACCTCTCTTGTTATTATTGGTTAAACGCAAGAAGGATAAACTAAAACGGGCCCCCGCCAACTTTAGATGTTTAGAAGGAAGCCCGTAATAAGACCGCGCATCACTTGTTATCAACATCTCAGCCTCCGAAGATGCGAAAATTAAAGCTAGTCAGGCAGGTCTTCTGGCTCTCGGTTCAACCTATTCCCGATACCTTCCCGCAAGTTCCTCAGAGTTTACGAACATTGCAGTGGTTCTCACCGGTTTCGTCCCCGATTACAGCGGCGGGCCCGCGACGGATTTACACCGTCTTCCCTCTTAGTCCCGGATCTCTCCGGAAACCTGATTGCATGCATTATTCAATTACATAGGAAAATTTTATACAAAACCGTTCGGCATGTCAAGGTCTTCCGATAGGCACGGCATTATCAACGCTCTCTCCGCTGCTCCACGCCGACAGCGGCACGGCTTGCTTCGGACCGGACTAGCGGTGCTGCGTTAACAAACAGCATGGGTCTATCTCCTCTTTGACTACTTTACAAGCGCTGCCCGGTAATAATCTTGTCTTTGCTCTTCAAACCTGTTATGATTTGTAAAAACGGCGACAGAGGGATATGCTTATGGACAAAACTGAGAATCGCGAATCCGTAAAAAAGTATGCGCTGATCGTCTCTACCCTGGCTTCTTTCTCCACTCCTTTTATAGGCAATGCGGTTAACCTGGCTATACCCTCCATAGGAGAGGAATTCGGCAGCAGCGCTGTTATGCTGAGTTGGATTGTGAGCTGCTACTTGCTAACCTCAGCCGCCCTCCTGCTTCCCTTCGGCAGGCTCGGTGATATCATCGGCAGAAAGAAAGTCTTTATCTTCGGTTTGTCAATTTTCTGTATATCGACTCTCCTTTGTGGAACAGCCTGGTCAACGGAGTCACTGATTGTTTTCAGGGTTTTGCAGGGGATCGGCTCCGCCATGAGCTTCAGCACAAACATTGCTATCCTGACAGCTGTTTACCCTCCAAGTGAAAGGGGCAAGGTTCTCGGCATCAACACTGCCGCCGTTTATACCGGCCTGTCCCTTGGTCCTGTACTTGGCGGTATCTTGAACCGCCGGCTCGGTTGGGAATCAATCTTTTATTTTGTCCTTTTAATAGGAGTTACGGTGCTTTTTCTGGCCGCAACCAAGTTAAAAGGAGAATGGATTGGAGCAAAGGGCGAAAAATATGACAAAACAGGCGCTTTTCTTTACATGGTTGGGATGGTCGCCTTTATTTACGGTTTTTCTTCAATTGGCACATCTTCATCAGCCAAATATATCCTCGCCCTGGGGTTGTTCATCATCATCGGCTTTGCCATTCAAGAACTAAAAACCGAACAGCCGATTTTTAACATCAAGTTTTTCGGCAGCAATATTGCTTTTGCTTTTTCGAACGTCGCTGCTTTAATCAATTATTCCGCTACATTTGCTACAACTTTCCTTATGTCCATTTTCCTGCAGGTTGTTCAAGGATATAATTCGGAAACAGCCGGTTTTATACTGCTCTCCCAGCCGATCATTATGGCAGTGTTATCTCCTTTTGCAGGTTCCCTATCGGATCGGGTGGAGCCGCGGATTGTTTCATCTTTTGGAATGGGCCTTTCTACGCTTGGCCTTGTCTTCTTCGCCTTTTTAAGCAGCACTACCCCCGCATGGCTTTTAGTAATGAATCTGATGCTGCTGGGAACAGGTTTTGCCTTCTTTTCATCCCCCAATACAAGCGCCGTCATGGGTTCTGTACCCAAACAATTTTACGGCGTGGCCTCCTCATCACTTGGCACAATGCGGCTGATCGGCCAGGCGGTCAGTATGGCTATTGCAACCCTGATTATCGACCTGCATATAGGTAACACCCAGTTAAGCCCTGCCCTGGCCGGTTTGCTGACCAAAAGTGTGAAGATTTCGTTCTCAATCTTTGCCATAACATGCTTGTTCGGCATTTTCGCCTCTTTGGCCAGGGGTAATATCAGCATACCGGAAAGCGGGAGCAAGATTTATTAAAGAATAAGGGCGCCTTCAATTTTCCACAAACTTTTATTTAAGCTTTGGCTTTTTCTTTTTTACTGTGATATTTAACCAGACCCTGAGAACATACCCAGATGTCAATTTCCGGAATGTAATCGCGGCAGTCTAGTTTGCTGAATTCGGCTAATTGGTCGGCGATACATTTCCAGTACACTCCTTCGACATCTTTTAAAGTACCTCCCCTGGCCAGGACCTCCCCTGCTCCACCGGTAAGCTTTCTCATAAAGACCGGCGTACGACTTAAGACATTTTCTACATCCGTGATTACGCCGAAATGCGAAAAGTAAAGCTTTTCAGGAGCCAGTTTTCCAATCCTCTCACAGGAAGCAATTCCTTCGTCAAGATCATAGTCATGCGGAGGTGTGGCGTAGAAGTAGAAGTCATGACCAATAATGCTTGAAAGCGGGTAATAGACGGTACCCAGGGCATCACCGCAGAAAAGCCCCTTGGAAAAAGGATCGTCAGCTATAATGTGGTGCCTGGCGTGGCCCGGCGTATGATAAATTTTAATCACCCGCCCGCCACCGAGATCGATCTCTTCCTCGTCCGCAGGCGTATAAAGGAGTTCCTTGCTTACAGACTCCGTCTGCCCGAAAATTTCATAAAAGTCCGGCACGTCGTAAACGGACCTTACTCCCTTTTCCAACCTGGGAGCATCCATCAGAAACTTTGCCCCCTCCGGGTGCACGACCACACGCGCATTGGGCAGTTTCTTTATTAATGTGCCCGCTCCCCCGGCATGGTCCAGGTGAACATGTGAGACAATCACATAGTCAATATCGGAAAGGCGCGCATCGAGTTCCGCAAGCCCTGACAGCAAGTGCTCATGACAGTTGGCCGCTCCTGTTTCAAATATGGCCATTTTGCTACCCCTGATCAGGTAAGACGAAGTCCTTCCCGGTCTTCCCTCACCATAAACATCCATCTGATAAACACTGTTTCCCAAATCAATGACATTGGACAAATAAGAACACCTCTCCCTATTCTTTTGCTGATCAAAAGCCCTGTTGAGATTTTTATCTTCTGTTTCTTTCCAGGTCGTAAATCGCCTTTTCTATATACCATTTTTCGGTACGTCCGGGTTGTTTGTTTTTCAGCTTGATTATCTGCAGGCGCAGGGTTTCGTCAGCCGCGTTCGGCGACATAAAGGTCAAACGCCTGTACTTCTGCTTGAGCTTCTCAATTTCCGCTTTGCGGGAATAAAAAATGGTTAAAACAACTGCTGCGGCGATTGCAATAACCAGGACAAGGGCTATAAGTATGATTTTTAACATACTGCATCCATCATCCCTTTCTTTTCTTTATTTTATAACAATCACCCGCATTTTTTCCAGATTAATTTTTCAGTTAACGGGTATAGTCACTATGTGTATTTCCACTATGCAAGTCAAGAACCGTCCCCACTTACTCTGCCCTCTTGCTCAATAATTCGCCTTTTTTTGATTCTATTTCTTTCAATGTGTTTCCTGCTTTTTTCCCTTTGTAATAATTTGACGAATCAGCGGCAGGAAAACGGCTGCTTTTGTAGAATCTTTTGTAGAATATAGAATAAAAAAATGCGGGGGATGATTTCGGAATGGGTTTGAGGATTGTTATTATCGGCGGTGTGGCGACAGGGCCGAAAGCGGCGGCAAGAGCCCGGCGCCTGGATAAAGACGCTCAAATAACTATTATTGAACAAGGGGGCTTCCTTTCCTACGCCGGACGCGGCATTCCTAATTACAACAGCGGTCTGGTCAGTGAGTATACCAAACTTATATCTACGTCTCTCGGTGTCCTCAGAGACGCTGCTTTTTTCAAGGCAATAAAGAACGTCAAAGTTCTTACTGGAACGCACGCTGATTCAATAGATCGCTCTGCCAAAACTGTGCACACAACCAACCTGTCAACCTGCGCAGTAGAAGTTATCCCTTACGACAAGCTGGTTATTGCAACAGGCAGCAGGCCAGCGCTCCCGCCTATCCCTGGCCTTGATTTAAAAAATGTGCATACCTTAAAGAATATTGAAGACGCTCAGGCTGTAAAAGCGTTTCTTGAAAGCGGAAAGACAAAAAAACTGGCCATTATAGGCGGCGGAATGATCGGCATTCAACTGGCTGAGGCTTATAGCACAACAAGAAGAGATAATATAGAGATTACTATTTTTGAAGTAAAGGATAATATTCTTCCCGGGCTTCTCGACACGGATATGGCTTTTTTGGTAGAAAAACGGCTTCGTGCCGGCGGTGTGAATTTATTTCTCTCCGAAAAAGTGCTGCGGCTGGAGGGAGATGAAGGATTTGTCAAAAAAGTGGTTACACAAAACGGAACCTTTGAAGCCGATCTTATTGTGGTTTCTGCTGGTGTGCGTCCCAATGTCGAACTGGCTGAAAAAGCTGGGCTGGCCTTGGGTCCCAACGGCGCCATTCTGGTAAATGACCGTCTGCAGACAAGCGACCCTGACATATACGCCGGCGGAGACTGCGCAGAAAGCATTAATATTGTTTCCGCTCAGCATGTTTACGCGCCAATGTGGTCTATGGCTAACAGGCAGGGCCGGGTAATCGGTAACAATGTAACCGGCAGAGAAGACAGATTTCTCGGAACTGCGGCAACGTCCATTCTGAAGATGTTTGATTACACTGTTGCGAGAACAGGGCTTACAGAAAAAGAGGCTGTCAAACTGGGCTTTGAGCCGGTCTCCATAATTGTTGCGGAATCTGACCGGGAACTTTATATTAAACAGAGCAATTATATAATTATCAAACTATTGGCCTGCCGGAGGACAAGAAAGGTTCTGGGAGCACAGATTGTCGGACCGGGTGATGCCAATAAAAGGATCGATGTTCTGGCCTGCGCAATTACCCTGGGGGCGACTGTGGATCAGTTAGCTTCATTAGACCTTGCTTACGCGCCTACATTTTCCACCGCCATTGATCCGCTTGCGCACGCCGCAAACTCCCTGCGCAACAAGATGGCGGGGCTGGCTAATTCCATTAGTCCGTTGGAAGTTAAAGAAAAGATCGATCGCAATGACAACTTAATATTTCTTGACGTACGCTCCCCCAGGGAGTTTCAGGATGTTGGCCTGCCATACATGATTTTCCTTGACGTACGCTCCTCCAAGGAGTTTCAGGATGTTGGCCTGCCATACATGAAAACTTTTTTAATTCCGCTCGACCAGCTTCGCGAGCGCACCGGCGAACTTTCCCGGGAGAAAGAGATAATAATATTCTGTAAAAACGGCTTACGCTCATACGAAGCTCAGCTAATTCTTCAAGAGCATGGGTTTCAAAACGCAAAATTTATGGAAGGGGGCCTGTCTGCCTGGCCTTTTGAGTTAGAGCACTCTCATCAGGAATTAAACGGGAAAAAACATAATTCCTAGCACTCCAGGCCCGGCATATGTTCCCACAACAGCTCCAATTTCAGATTCAACAGGGGGTAAATATGATTTAGCTTGCTGCGGCTTTTGCACGAAGTTCTTCAAGACCGGCAGGGTCGGCGCTGTGGATAAAAGAACAGATAACCGGCCTTTGAGCCATTCTCTCCGAAACAAGCTGGACAAGGCGATCGATCGATCTGGTTTTTCCACGGACTTTTTCGTATGGATGAATAATCCCTTCCCTTATAGTGCAGATGGGCCGGATGTTCAGGACAGTCTTCAGGAAGGCTTGCGCTTTGCCTATTCTGCCCCCTCTGACCAGGTATTCCAGCGTTTCCAGGACGATAATTCCAAGACCCATACTGACCGGCCCCGACCGTGAGAATAGTTCTCTCGACCGGGTTCATAACCGCCTGCCGGGCAAAAAACGCTCCTTCTGTTAATGCGCGGGTAATATCCTGCGCCGTAGATGTTTCTTTATCTTTCAGGACACCGGCAAAACCGCTTAAAAACTGTGAGAGGATTACACCAGAATTTCCCCTGGCGCCCGGCAGGCATCCCCTTGCGGCCGCAGCTGCCATAAGGCCGATCTTCTCCGTATCGGCGCTTTCGGCTTCCCGGACCGCGTTCCTCAGACTGTTGAACATATTTGTCCCTGTGTTCCCGTCCGGCACTGGTAAGACATTTAGGGAATCGATTTCCCCTTTCGATTCTCCAAGCAGGTCAACAGCTCCCTGAAGCATTATTTTTAAATCGTTCCCATCAAAAGAGTAGACAGGCAAGCTTAAAAAACCTCCATGAAACTCTCGCCGGGCAATTCCCGATAATTTTAAAAATGCCTTTAATGCGTATAATCCCCTGCTATTAATCTTTATATATTTTTTACATCTTTGCAAGTCTTCTTGATCCCTTTTTTATGCCTGACAGGGCTAATATAGAAACAGAAAAGCAGAAAATGAACTAACAAACATGGGCGGCGCAGAATAAATGAATACGAGGAGGGTAAATATTGACGACTTTATTTTTGGCGGGGTGTTATCCGCGGCGATGCTTGCTTATCTTGTTTACTGTCTGATCAAAGCGGAGGTGTTATGATGTTTCCTGTCAGCGACATTTTTCAGCTGCTGCTGTATGTAATCCTGCTTACCCTGCTGGCCGTTCCGCTCGGTGGTTTCATGTTTAGTGTCTATACAGATAAGCGAACCCTGCCGGACCTAATAATGAGACCTTTGGAACAGCTTCTTTACCGGGTGGCAGGCATTGATCCGAAAAGGGAGATGAACTGGCGCGAATATACAACCGCGCTGGTTCTTTTCAACCTGTTCGGGATAGCTTTTGTTTTTCTCTTTCAGCTTTTACAAAACCATCTGCCCTTGAATCCCCAGCATTTGGGCGCGGTCAATCCCGTCCTCGCCTTAAATACAGCGGTAAGCTTTGCAACCAATACCAACTGGCAGGCATACAGCGGCGAGTCCACGATGAGCTATCTGACGCAAAGGAAAACAATACCAATGGGGCCGGTAGCCTCACAGGAAGCCATCAAGGAACTGGGCACAAACGGCAGCGGCTTTTTCAACGCAAACTCCGCCCATCCTTTTGAAAACCCGACCCCGCTGACCAACTTTCTTGAAATGCTGGCCATTCTTGTCATCCCTGCAGGGCTGACCTTTACCTTCGGACATATCGTCGGCGACATCAGGCAGGGCAGGATTATCTTTGCCGTGATGCTCGCCTTATTTGTAATTTTTCTTAGTCTCTGTTATGTCAGCGAAATATCGGGCAGCCCGCTTGTCAGAAGCCTTGGCGTGAGCGGACCCTATTTAGACTGATTATCGGGGCGCTGACCTTCTTCCCCGCCCTTGCTCTGGGTCCTATAGTAGAACACCTGATGATGTTTGCCGGCAAGTCTTTCTAGGAGGGATTTTTTAATTATGAATAACAACAACTACCCGGATAATAACCAAAGTATAGCGATCGAAGGCGTAGCGTCAGTTGACGAAAGCGCCATAACCGGCGAATCCGCTCCGGTAATCCGCGAATCAGGAGGAGACCGCAGTTCTGTTACAGGCGGAACCAGGGTTCTTTCTAACTGGCTCAAAGTAAAAATCACAGCCATCCCCGGAGAAACTTTCCCGGATAGGATGATCCACCTTGTGGAAGGAGCAAAACGCCAAAAAACTCCCAATGAGATTGCCCTGACTATTCTTATCCCCTTCAGCGCGCAAACCCGCATGAGCTGGGTAAACCTTGCCGGAAATGAGATACGCAAAGGAGTAGCGGACGCCATCGAAAAATATCTGCATAATTTGGGTGAAACGCTACCATCCAAAGTAAGGGAAATTGTCGAGGACATCGCCAAAAAAGGCGGGACACCTCTGGTAGTCATCGAAGGCGCCACCGCGCTTGGAGTAATTTATTTAAAGGATGTCATCAAGGGCGGAATCCGGGAACGGTTTGCCCAATTGCGGCGCATGGGCATCAAAACAATCATGATTACAGGCGATAACCCGATTACCGCCGCTGCCATCGCCGCCGAAGCCGGAGTTGACGACTTCCTGGCGGAAGCGACACCGGAAACAAAACTAAAACTGATCAGGGAATATCAAGAAGAAGGACATCTGGTGGCGATGACCGGCGACGGGACCAACGACGCGCCGGCTCTGGCCCAGGCAGACGTCGGGGTCGCCATGAACAGCGGAACACAGGCTGCCAAGGAGGCCGGAAATATGGTTGACCTCGACAGCAATCCCACAAAGCTGATCGAGGTAGTGGAAACAGGAAAACAGTTGTTGATTACCCGGGGTTCGCTGACCACTTTCAGCATTGCCAACGATGTGGCCAAATATTTTGCCATTATCCCGGCTATATTTATTACCTCCTACCCTGTGCTGGGCGCCTTAAATATCATGAAGCTGGCCGCTCCACAGAGCGCAATCCTCTCGGCGGTAATTTTTAACGCTCTGATCATCATTGCGCTGGTTCCCCTTGCCCTGCGCGGGATAGCCTACAAACCCCTTGGAGCCGAAGTGATCATCCGGCGCAATATGCTCATCTATGGACTGGGCGGCCTGATTGCCCCATTTGCCGGAATAAAACTCATTAACATGCTTCTTGCGCTGCTGGGTTTAAGCTGAGCAGCTTAGGCGAACATGAGCACATAGGCAAGGCAAAACAAGCGGTTCTCTAAAATTGATGGGAAAAGCAGTTTTAATGCCGAAGTTAAAAAGGCGATGTTGATAGTTATTCATATGTAGAAGGCAAGCAAGAACCGTCCCTACTTGCCTATGTAGAAGGCAAGCAAGAACCGTCCCTACTTGCCCTACTTGCCCATCGGACAACTACGCCTAAAAATTGAAAGCGATCCTTCACGTCCCCGTCATATTAAAAAAGAAAAAAAACAGGAAACAATGCAGGTTGCGCTGTACTTTCTTAAAGATACGGGCGTAGAATTGTTTCTGGTTCGCGAGGAACATACCATACCAAGAACAACCCAAGTAGCCAAAGCTGCGCTGGAGGAATTAATCAACGGCCTGCCGGCAACTGAAAACGCTTTCAAAGTGATCCCCAAAGGTACGAAAGTACTCGGTATTTCAATTAACGACGGCCTTGCCACAGTCGATTTTTCGCGCGAAGTACTTGACGCCAATGTGGGCTCTTCTGGTGAAGCTTTTGGTATCCAGAGCATAGTCAATACACTGACCGAATTCCCCACAATAGACAGGGTTGCCTTTGAAGTTGAAGGGAAACTTGACGAAAGAGCAAAAGACTGGTGGGGACATGTAGGTTTATATGAACAACCTTTCAAACGCGACTTATCTAACGTCAGAGAGCCGGTAATCTGGGTAACCTCGCCAAGACCGGGAAATGAGGTTTCCAGTCCCTCAACCGTACGCGGCGCCGCCATGGTTTTTGAGGCTGTTGTTTCCATGCGCATTGTCACCAAAGACGGGCAAAAGATCGCCCAGACCAACACAATGGCTGCCGGTGGAGCGCCATTAAGAGGTGATTTTAGTACCAGTATAAATTTAAATTCTGGATAGCCTTTATGACGGGGTTTATTTTGTTGATTTGAACAGAAAGATTACTTTCTGGAACAAGGCAGCCGAGAGAATTACGGGGTTCACAAAACAGCAGGTGCTTGGAACTCACTGCCATGACAGCCTGCTTAAACATATCAATAAAAACGGGGCTTTGCTTTGCGTGAACACATGTCCGCTTGCGCAGGCAATTACAGAGGGCAAGGAAAAAGAGGCGGAGGTTTTTGTACATCACCGCGAGGGACACCGGATACCGGTTCTTGTTCATGTCTCGCCGGTGAGGAACTCTTTCGGGGTAATTATCGGAGCGGTTGAAAACTTCAGCGATAATTCTTCCCGTTCCAATTTACTTGACCAATTGGAGAAATACCGCAACCTGTCCCTGGTTGATCCGCTTACCGATCTTTTAAACAGAAGGTATCTGGAAGTTCATCTTCAAAATAAACTAATTGAACTGAAAGTATATCAACATTCATTTTTCGGCGTTCTCTTCATTGATATTGACTTCTTTAAAAATATTAACGATTCCTTCGGTCATGACGTTGGCGACAATGTGCTGAAGATGGTCTCAAAAACTTTGAAAAACAGCCTCGGTAATGATGAAGTCGTCTGCCGCTGGGGCGGCGAAGAATTTATTGCGGTTGTTCAATGTGACAGCTTTTACTCCCTCTTTTCAAAGGCGGATCTGCTCCGTTTCCTCGTCAAGCAGTCTTTCGTTCCTGTAAACGGCCAGATGGTTTCAGTTACAATGCTCGTTTATTTCGCATCTGCCTTGCCTTCTAAAGCAGCGCCGCCTGGTCCTGTCCGAAGCGAACCGTGACAACAATAGCCTGAGACGAACATGAACACGTAGGCAGTTGACCTCCCTAAAGCAAATTAATTTTCAGGATAGAATAGAAGGATAATATACAGACACTGGAGAATAATATCATATTCTATCAGATTTTTGGGGGATTTTTCATAATATGACGAAGACTCTTGATGAATTTTTGGACCTGACGCTGCAGGATGACTTCAAAGGCCTCAACAATCTCCACCGCAGTATGGTTAACGCGGTCAGGCGCATGAAAACAGCAGGCGACGAGGGCAACCTGGAAGCCTTGCAGCAGGCGCTGGCCCGCTATGGGGAACTGCTGGACAGGCAGCAGGAAACACTGCAGGTTCTGTTGGAGAAAATGCCGGCATTTAATCTGCAATCTTATCTGCAGGAGGAATTTCACCGGGGCTTTTTGGATGCCCTGGCAGCGGAAAGCTTGGCTGTGGAAGCGGAATACCCTGTTTATGAAATACTTCCGTTTAAAGTCCGTGTGCTGCCGGAGAAAGAAATGCTCACCATCAATGATCGGGTTCATCGCAGCCTGCGGCCCCGTGTTCTGGCCGGATACTTAAAGAAAAGCATCGATCGCTTAAATACGTCTTCCTTCGATGCCCAGCGTTTTCTCCAATCCCTGGCGCTGGCTTACGATACGGAAATGGCCAAACAAATCGTCAAAACAAAAATCGAAGTTAGTGAACAGGAAGTCCTTTTAAAGGACGTCTATAATACTCTTACACCGCTGCCCCGTCAGAAGCGCGACTATCCGGCCCAGTTTTTTGCCTTCGACCTGCACCGTGTGCTGAAAAGCGGTCTGATGAACATACCTGACGGCAGGCGTCTCTGGCTGGGCAACGTACGCAACAACAAACAGGCGCTGATTGTCCTGGACGCCCAGGGGCAGCCCCAGCGTCTCGGCGTGATGAAGTTTTACTTAGGAGGGATAGCCGGTGGAGCCGGCAGCCAGGGAAGAAGCGATGGAAAGTTTGCAGCGGGGCAGCCCGCCGCCGGATCTGCAGGTACTTAAAGCCATCACGGTGGGAGAAGAGGCAGGGATCTGGAATTTCTGGCGGGACTATTACCTGAGCGACTACATAGCCTGCGGCGGCAGTAAAGTGAAGTTTCTCACCGGCAAGCCGGGCTCGGGAAAAACTCACACCCTTCTCCTGATGCTGGAAGAGGCCCGGCGGCTGGGCTATATCACCTTTTTTGCAAATACCCGCCGGTTGCGTCTGAATAAATTTGACTCAATCTACCAGGCTGTTCTGGATGTAGTGGATGTTGAAAATCTGGTTACAGATTATTGCAGCGCCTTGATTGGCCGCCTCGGCTATCAGGCCGGCCAGCTTGCGCCGGAGCAAGACTTTTTCAGCTGGGCGCAGGCGCGGGGCCGGGCGGCGGATAGTTTACGGCGCGAAATTCAAGAAGAACTGGACACTCTTTATCAAAACAGAAAAATAAACCATAACTTTGCCCTGGCTTTTACTCAGCTCTGTGCCCACCACCTGGGCTCGCGCCGGTTGGCGGACGGGCAGAAGGAAATCCTGCAGGAATGGCTCAAGAGCCGCTCCCTGCCGGCCAGGGTTTTAAAACCTCTAAAGATCTTTACACGCATTGACAAGTACAACGCCAGACACATGATGACGTCTTTTCTTTGTTTACTGCGGCTATGCGGCCACCGGGGACTTTTTTTGGCGGTGGACGACCTGAGCGCGCTGATGGAGCGCGGACCGGAAGGGAGGGCGCTCTATGGCAGGTCAGCCCGCAATGAGGTTTACGAGAGCCTGCGGCAGTTGGTGGACGACTTTGCCGGATTCGAGGGGGCATTTTTTGTCTTTGCCGGGCGGACGGAACTAATCCACAATGAAAGGGAAGGCTTTAAATCGTACGAAGCGCTATGGATGCGGATCCAGAACGAAGTCTCGGGGGCGCGGCTGAACAGATTTGCCGACCTTGTCAACCAGGATCTTATAGTTAAGGATTTTTTTACTGTCGACACCTGCCTGGAACTTCAGCAAAGAATGAATGCAGTCTTAAGCCTCAACTCAAACTTGCAGCAGGAGGATTTTCACTGCCTGGTGGAAAACGTCAGCATGTTCTCGCCTGTGCGGCGGGTTGTGGAGGCAATAATCAGCCAATCTGAAGCGGGAGATGAACGGAATGGAAAAGTTTTCAGCCAGGCAGGTTATTGAATGCCTGCGTTCAGGAGTTTCCTCCCGCAGCTTAAGCGTAATTTTTTCTTACGGGCGGGAGGCAGCGTGTGAGCGTGTAGAACGCGAGCTGGAGCGGGTGCGCTCCGGCGGCGGTGTTCTTCCCCTGGTAATAAAGGGTAACTTCGGCAACGGTAAAACGCACTTCCTGAACATTATCGCACACAAGGCGGAAAAGATGAACTTTGCCGTCAGCTTCATGTCGCTTTCCAAGGAAGCTCCTTTTGATAAACTGGACCGTCTGTATCGCATGGCGGCAGCCGGCCTTTATCTGCCGGGCTGCTCCCAGCCTGGTTTCACATCCTTGCTGGAAACACTGCAGACGAACAGCGATCAGGCGGATGAGATGCTTAACTATGCTGCCCGCAACCTGCACCCGAAACTTGAGGCCGTGCTGAAAAACTACCTGAACGGCAGCAGCGACGCCTACAACCAACATATTCTGGCCAGCGACTTATCGGGCGACTTTGTCCCCAACACACAACTGAAATCCATCTATCGCCTGAATTTCGGAAAGACGCTTTCTTTGACGCCTTTCAAGGTGAAAGAAAACTCCTTCGATTACTTTCGTTTTCTCTCCCGTCTGATCCGGGCCGCCGGTTACGCCGGGTGGGTGATTCTTTTTGATGAGTTTGAACAGTTGATGTATCTGGGTATCACGGCCAGGGCCAACGCTTATCTGAACGCTGCCCGTTTTATGGCGCCGTCTTTCGGCATGACGGCTACTTATACAGCGTTTTCGGCTTCATCCAATCTCTGGTCGGAACTAATCTGGAAGCAAAAAAACAGCGATTATGACAACGTGCCGCAAAAACTGGCGGCTAAAGACAGGCAGTATGACATCCCCACAGTGCGGGAGGTCTTCAGCAGTTTTTTAAAAGAAAACCTCTTTCTGGATACCCTCTCCGCCTTCGATGTCCGCCGTATGCTCCAGGCCGTCCGCGACCAGCACGCCCTGGCTTATGACTGGCAGGCGCCGGAAGACATCGGTCCGGCTACGGCGGGTATTCCAGCCGACAGGCCACTGCGCACGGTCATCCGCGCCCTGGTGGAGTGGCTGGACCTCCAGTACCTATACGGCGCCTGGACGGAAGTTGAGACGGTCATGCCGGAAGAACTCCTGCCGGGCGATTTTCCGGACAACGAAACGGAAAATGAAGATCTAACGGTTTGAAGATCATAAGCATGGACATTTTACGAGCTTGAAGCCGGTATTCATACGGACGAAATTTATATTATTTAAATATGGAAGATCTAAAAAACGAAGCGCCTTTTTGTATAACGTCTGAGTTGATCAATGCCTTTAATGGGGCGCTGGCCGAAGAAATAGAATACCTGCGCAATGAGGGAGGCCGCCCCTTGGTGGTCCTGGACGGAGTTCTGGTCTGCCGGGACCAGCAGGGGTTTCTTTATGCCTTCGACCTGGAGGTGGATGCCTTTCTTCCGGACGGGACGCCGCTACGCCTGCGCTGCGGCTCCCGTGAAACCGGGGGAGAAGTGGTAACCGTGCGCGGCTCGGAGTTGACTCTGGCGCTCCATGAAGACATGGGTGAACTTATAGAGCGGGCTGAAGTATTTTGTGAACCATGGTTTTTATTGACTGCCCTGCAGGAGCGGCTGAGCGAAGCACCGGAGAAAAATTTGCAAATGGCTCTGGCCGTTCTGGAGAAAATACCGGAACGGCGGCGGCGTTATGTTTCGCCATCCAACGCCGCCGGCGCCCAGGAAGAAGCATTGCGCTTGGCCGGGGAAAGGAAAATCACCTTTATTTGGGGACCGCCAGGCACCGGCAAGACCGAAACCCTGGCCCGGATTGCAAAGCTCTTTTATGAACAGGGCGGCCGGGTACTGATCCTGTCTCATGCCAATGTAGCTGTGGACGGCGCTGTGCTCAGGGCTGCAGCCCGGATCGGAGCTCCTTTTTCTTCAGGCGTGGTGACCCGTTACGGCTGGGCCAGACTGCCTCAGCTGCGGCAAAGCGGCCTGCTGGCCTCCAGCCTGGCCGCCGCCGGCTTTCCGGAGATATGGAAGTCGCTCAGAGAGCTTGAGAACGAGCGCGGCGAACTGCTTGCCGGACTGCGCGCCGGCGGAGTCCGGAGAGAACGCCTGACTGAAGTGGAACGCACTTTGCGTACCCTCAGAGAGAACCTGAAAGAAGCAGCGGCGCGAGTATGCCGGGAAGCGCGGGTAGTCGGCTGCACACTGTCCACTGCGGCCGTCGATCCGGTGATTTATAAGGACCGCTACGACTTCGTGCTGCTGGACGAGGCCAGCATGGCCTATATCCCCCAGGTGTTTTTCGCCGCCTCCCTGGCAGGCAGTAAACTGGTTGTAAGCGGCGATTTCCGCCAGTTGGCTCCCATAGCGTTAGCCGGGACTCCGGGAGTGGAACAATGGCTGAAGCGCGACATCTTTGAGGAAGCCGGAATCACGGCCTCTTTTGAAAAAGGACAGGCGTCGGATATTGCCGTGCTGCGCCTGCAGCGGCGGATGCATCCGGCCATTGCCGGATTTGCGAATGACTTTGTCTATGGGGGGCTGCTCTACAATGCTCCCGAAACGTCCGAACGCGCTGCGCTGGCTGCTGCCGGACCGTGCCCCGGATCAGCGCTGACGCTGGTGGATCTTAGTGATCTGCCTGCTTTTTGCTACCAGCATGGTTCTTCCCGCTTAAATCCCTTATCCGCTTTCCTGGCTTTAATACTGGCCGCGCAAATCAGGCAGGGCGGCCTTACGGTGGGCCTGCTTACGCCATATGCAGCCCAGGCCAGGCTACTTAACGCATTGACGGCAGGACTTCTAAGCAGCGACAGTGTCCGCAGCGAGGCTTCCGGCCTTGTGGCCGCCACCGTCCACCGTTTTCAGGGAGCGGAGCAGGACGCGGTGGTGCTTGATCTTGTGGACTCTTTTTCCCAACGTGGTCCCGGCGGACTCCTTTCCCGCCGGGAAGGAAGCGCAGGGCTGCGGCTGATTAACGTTGCCGTTACCAGGGCGCGTGGCAAGCTTTTCGTCCTCGCCTGCCGCGATTTTCTGGAAAGCAGGCTGCCGGGCGACTCTGCCGTGTGCGGGCTTTTCCGCTTCATCCGGGAAAACGGCCGGGTGATTGGAGGCAGGGAACTACTGGCCGCCCTGCCCGGTTGCGTTACGGGCAATAAAATAGAAATGAAATGGCACGCCGAACGACGGACGGCCCTGGAAGCCTGGGAAGCGGATATCCGCCTGGCCTCGTCCGTTCAAATCGACTGGCCCGCCCCAGCCGGCCCGCCGGAAAGACAGGTAGTGAAAGCTCTGCGGCAGGCACAGGAGCGCGGCGCCCGCCTTTCCCTGCGCGTCGGCAGACCGCTGGTCTGGCCGCCCGAACTGCAGCCTTACACCGTAAGATATACTGCCGTCAGGACGCCGATGACTGCGGTGAATCGGGACATCTTCTGGTATGGAAACCCCTGGCCGGAAGACGGCAGGGTAGATCACTTCAGTATACGGATGACGGGAGAGAAGGCCTGCCGTACGCTGCTTTATCTTCTGGAGATGGACCTGCGCGGCGGGTTTGGCGGGAAACGTTACGCAGGGCTAAAGGCATACATTGAAAACCAGCTTACCTGCTCCCGCTGCGGAGCCCCGTTGACTATACGCGCGGGAACCGGCGGAGGTTATTTCCTGGGTTGCACCGCCTACCCGCGCTGCGATTCTCCGGCTGCCAGGCTCACTTTGGAAATTATAGAAGGCTACCTGGCTGCAGACGGACTGACCTGCCCGGCCAACCATCTCTTAAAGGTTGTCCCGTCAAAACACGGTCCTCTGGCAGTCTGTTCCCACAGCCCTGCCTGCCGCTGCATTTACCAGGTACGTGACCTCCTTTAAGGATGGCAGAAGAGAATGTTGACCATTCGTCGCGCATTCTCTTCTGAACCCGGCATCGCTTCTACCCTGATGACCATATAAGCCGCTTGTTGACGATAGCTCCTTTACTGACGCACCTTATAATGATATAAATTGTTCTAAAGAAAAGTATATCTTTTTTTGTCCTTAATTCAAAATATAATGATATTACACCAAATAATTCCGTTGATTATTAAACGAAACTTAATAAAATTATAAATAAAACCCGAAATCTGCGTAAGCCTTTAGAAAACAGGCTTAACCCATTGATATATAAGGAACACGAGGAATTAAACTTCTCACCCAAAAGGTGAAGCAAATATATACAAAAAGTGCCCTCAAAGTGGTATAATTAGTGGTGTTGAGCCTACTAAAAACCCAAAGAAAAGGA
>DOTD01000015.1 GCA_003513005.1 Desulfotomaculum sp. | reverse complement strand
ACTCATCGCTGTAGTATTAGTTACCAATTTTCACTAAAAACACACACCAATTTATCTATTCTAATCTGAATTGGATACGGAAGTTTGAAGCAGGACTTTCTTTCTTTAACACTGCCTCACCTGGATAATAATATCCGCGCGTCAACTACCGCGTACCGGTCAGGATAAGACAGCACCGGATTGAAATCCAGTTCGCTGATTTCCGGAGTGTCCACAAGCAAATTACCAACATTAACTACAAGATCCGCCAATACCTCAACATCGCTGGGTTCGTTCCGGCGCACGCCTTGCAGGACCTTATAAATCTTGGTTTCCTTAATCAGCCTCAATGCTTCTTCCCTGTCGAGCCGCGCCAGCCTGAAGGACGCGTCTTGCAGCACTTCAATCAAAATACCTCCCGCCCCGAACATAACCACCGGCCCAAACTGCGGATCCCTTAAACCGCCAACCGCTACTTCTACGCCTTTGGGCATGGACTTTTGGACAATCACTCCGTTTATCTCGGCAGGCGGGGCATTTTTTCGCACATTCTGAAGCATGGTGTCATACTCGTTGGTGAATTGCTCTTCCGATTGAATGTTGGTAACAACACCGCCAGCGTCGGTTTTATGAATGATTTGCGGGGACACCACTTTGATTGCCACAGGAAAGCCTATTGATCTGGCGGCTGCTACTCCGTCTTCTGCATTTGAAACATAAATGAATTGAGGATAAGTTATTTTAAACTGATCACAAACCTGATAAGCTTCCGGTTCCAGCAAATTACTTCTTCCCGCGGCCAAAGCATCTTTTACAATTTTTTTGCAGTCCATTATTGAACCCACCTTTTTAATTAAGTGTGAAATCTATTTAAAGGTTTTATGGGTATTTTTCCATTCACTATATCGGATCATGTTCGCCATAACGACGGCTGCTACGTCGGGAAATTCCATGGTGGGTATGCCGCCGCGCTCAAAGAGAAGCCTCAGCCCGGCGACATTTGAGCCGAATGTGAGTACGCAGAGCAAGGGCTTCCGCTCTTCTTCGGGAAAGGAATTATACCCTTTCAGGATGCTCTCGACAAGCTTTTCATCGCCTAAAAAAGGTGGAGGAGTGTTCAAATAGATTAACCCGTCCACGCCTTCATCAGCAAGAATGGTTCTAACAATTTCTTCATGCATCTCTTTAGTTACAGAAGCCGTCAGATCCACATACCCATGCGGCTCGCCGACGACAGCCGTCGGGGCGAGTATTTCTTTTAAATACTCCTTGGTACCGTCGGACAGCCGGGCCATTTCCACAATACCGGTCGCCTGCAAAGCGTCTATGCAAATTGTTCCCGGCCCGCCGACAACGGTAAGAACACATATCCGGTTTCCCCTGGGCAGCGGCTGCTTGCCCATAGCGCAGACGGTATAAAAGAATTCCGCGATAGTTGCGGCTCGAATAACGCCGGCCTGGCGAAACGCGCCATCATAAATCCTGTCGTTGCCAGCCACTGCGCCCGTGTGACTGCGCACCGCCCCGGAGCCAAACGAGGTCCGCCCGCTTTTGTATGCCACTACCGGTTTCGTTTGCGATACCTTTTTAGCCGCTTCCACAAAGCATCTTCCCTGTCTGATTCCTTCCACGTACAAGGCGATGACCTTGGTATTTTCATCTTCGCCAAGAAATTCCACCGCTTCGTCCACGCCCACATCAGCCATATTGCCTACCGTAAAAAACTTGCTGATGCCGATTTGCTCCATGTCTTTAGCCCAGGTGAGAAATGAGGCGGCCAGCGCGCCGCTTTGGGAAATTACGGAAACCCCGCCTTTAATGCACGGCGGCACATCAAATGTGGTATTCACACCACTGTATTGATCGACGATTCCCAGGCAATTGGGTCCGATTAGCCTTATACCGCGGGCCTGCAAAGGTTCCAGCATGGCCTTCTCTTTTTCTCCGCCTTTTACCGAACCTCCCTCGCTGAATCCGCCGGAAACAACCACTATACCGGCCACGTCACCTTTTTCGTCCTTCCGCCGGGCTATTTCCCGTGCCATACTGACACATTCATCAGCGCCGACAATCAGCACAATTAAGTCCAGCCGGCCGGGAATATCCATGATGTCCGGATAACACGTAAGCCCTTCTATTGTTTTTTGCGTGGGGTTAATTGGATATATTTGTCCGTCGAAGTCCATGGCCTGAGCATACCGGATAATTTGATTGCCCGGCTTATCCTGCTTGGGTGAAGCCCCAACAACGGCAATACTCCTGGCGTTAAACAAGCCGCTCAGACTGCCCTTAGCCTGGCTGTCATCGCTCATTATCATTCCCTCCGATTTTCCTAATACTTGCATAAATAATAACATAACCGTACCAATAGATGTAAGTCTTACTCGAGACAGCACGATGCGTAAGGCCAGACACATTTTTCGCAATAAAGTAAATCAATCCTTTTTTATACAAAATATCTTAAGGACAGTGCATTATTTAATTTGGGTTGCGGGCGTAGCCCGCTTTAGAAAGCTAGGGCTATACAGCTTGTCCGTTGACTGACCTGCGAATGTCTAATATGAATGGTGTCGGATAGCCGTATGAGGGAAAACCTCACGTACGGTTAGATGAGGGTCTTCTGGTGTTCTGAATACGGTCGGGCTAATGAGGCACTTCCAAAGGAAACGGGGAGAAACTGATAGGCTTGGCCTAAGTTCTGTATGCCAGGGGTTATTATTCACAGCCCAAAAAA
>DOTD01000014.1 GCA_003513005.1 Desulfotomaculum sp. | reverse complement strand
GGTAATCCCCTTTTGAACCTTAAAAACCTTGTAGCACAAGGATTGTAACGTTTTATCAAGTGCAAACTCGTAAACTACCGCTAGTATACAGTATCATAAATAACGTTACATAACCAATTATACTGTTAATTCGTCCAGCCGATATTTCCATTTAAAAATAACTGTGTCAGCGTTGACTTCATCAATATATTGGTTAATACGCAGCTTTAATTCTTCTTTTGTGCCGACTCGCAAAGACCGAAGAAAAGAGCGTGTCATTTTATTAAAAAACATTTCAATCATATTGAGCCATGAGCCATGTTTTGGAGTAAATACAAATTCGAACCTGTTGGGATATTGCTTTAGCCATTGCAGGGCTTCCTTTGATACATGAGCAGAATGATTATCAAGAATAACCCGTATTTGCCAAGCCGGGTCATAGTGTTCGTGTAAGGCTTGCAGAAATTCGGTAAATTACTCCTATGGCGCTCGCGTATTATTATAGATAGAATGAAACCATCATGTAGATCTATTCCAGCCAGCAGGGATAATGTGCCGAGTCTACGGTACTCATAATCTCTACCCCAACTCCTATATTTACCTGGCTCGGGCGGGAGATCTTTGGCTATCCCAGCGATCGCTTGGATTCCCGGTTTTTCATCATAACTAACAGTTACCTTTTTATGTTCAGAGTATAAATTGACATCATCATTGAATTGATTTACTTCTTGGTAAACCACAAGTAACGTTATTTGTGATACTACATACTAGTGAAGCAGATAGGTACGGCAACGTTCGCCATTACTCTGATGCTTAAGCGCTGACAGCAGTATGTTCTCCAATATCCTGTACAGCCCATCTTTCCTCTCAGAACTCATCTTCCATCCATTTCATTGATTACGGCTGGAACTCTCATCGAAACGAGCACACAACCCTTTGCTGATTGCTGCCGGCTTTGCCGACCGGTTCATTACTGTTCCTTGGCTGGAGAATAAACTTCTTAACATTAAATTTGTCTGAATGAGCAACCCATTGGATACCACATTTTACTAAATGTTAGCCCAATTAAGGGACCGTGGAAATCGAGGCTAGTACATAAAAAGGCAATCGGTATTTAACTAAATGGTGTATGTTACGTAACCAATGAGTATAGTTGCAGGAAGGACTTATCAGGGTCCTTCCTGCTTTGTTTATTACAAATAAAAGCTTCATTAAAAACCACCCTGACAGTCAGTGAAGGGGCGTTGTTTGACAATTTACTGCGGCCGCAACGCCGTTTAGAGGGCCAGAGGACGGTTCATTAGCTCGGAAAAGCTTATTCTTTAAATCGGTTCCTGGTAGCCATGGTTATATGAATTAAGATCAAGCCACAGTCATTAATTTAATTCACTAACTAATGTCAATATCTGGATTTGACGGACAAACCGTGCCATGCTACAATTTACTAAGAATGGAACAACGCAACCGGGACTTGTTATTTTGAGTTGTCTTTAAATAGTACTAAGGTGATCATTATTTTTTAGCTTAATTGCGCCGACTTACTTATTATGTATAGATGTATCCCTCTATACAAAATAAGTAAAGAAAGGAGGGATAGTATGAAAAAAGAATGGTCCACGCCACGGCTGAACGAAATCGAAATCAAAATGACTGAAACCACTAAGGGTTATACTGGGAACGATGGTATGGGTTGCGGAGCAGGGCAAGGATGCGACCACCCTGGCTGGACTCCTCCTGCTTATTGTTGTTGTTCGTAGCAAACTACTAAACATACGGTTTAAGGTGCAGAAATAAATATGAGTTCAGTATGTGGAATCTATTTTCTCGATGGCAGGCCGGTTACCGCTGAAACAGGTGAAGCTATGATGCGGGAATTAGGCGCCTGCCACGCAGATTATGCTGGGACATGGTATCGGGGGCAGGTGTTTCTTGGTTGCCATGTCCTTTTTTTTACACCGGAGTCAATGCTTGAGGTTCTGCCATCCTATGATTCTGCCACCGGTCTGACAATTACGGCGGACGCAGTAATTGATAACCGTGCTGAGCTGTATGATCAGTTGAGTATTGAACCTGTCCGCAGAGAGAACGTTACTGACAGCCAGTTGATTTTACTGGCCTATCAAAAATGGGGACGGGACTGCCCAAAATACCTTTTAGGGGATTTTGCCTTCGCCATCTGGAATGACCGTTGCCGGACGCTTTTTTGCGCAGTAGACCACACCGGGACAAAATCTTTTTACTATTACCAGTCGGGCGGTTTTTTTGCCTTCTCTTCACTGCTCAGGCCGCTTTTTGTTCTTTCCGGGATTTCTAAAAAATACAATGAAACCTGGATTGCAGATTTTCTGGCTTTACCCACAGTTATGCATCAACTGGATCCCGAACTGACTATATATAAGGATGTTTATCTTTTACCAGCCGGGCATACCTTGACAGTTAAATCTGAAAGAGTAGATAAACAGCTTTACTGGCAAGTTGAACGGCAGGCTGAACTCAAGCTGCCCTCGGATAACGAATACGAAGAAGCATTCCGGGAAGTGCTGGGTGAAGCAGTACGCTGCCGTCTGCGTAATATCCGCCGCGTCGGGGCAATGATGAGCGGTGGGCTGGATTCCACCTCGGTTGCCTGTCTGGCTGCACGGGAACTAAAGTCCAGGAACGATCAGCGGCTGATATCCTTCAGTTCGATACCGAAACATGGTTACCGGAACTGGCTTGCAGACAAATGGATCGCTGACGAAACACCCTATATCGAAGCAGTAAGGCAACATAATGGGTACATTGATGTTGTTTACTGCCGCGCGGAAGGTAAACATCCGCTAAACGGTACAAGCCGCCTGCTGACAATATTAGAACAACCTTATAAAATTATTGAAAACCTGTTCTGGATCGACGACATCATGACCAAAGGAAAAGAACTTAATGTTGGTGTTATTTTATCGGGAGGCGCTGGTAATGCTACAATTTCCTGGGGTGAGCTCACGGCATATCTGCTTTCGCTACACCGGATGGGGAAGTGGTCCAGTATGTGCCGCGAAAGCTGGAGGTTTGCCATGCTCCAGGATAGCCCACTCAAAGCATTATATAAACTATTCAGAACATTATTTCCTTACAATAGACAAAATATTCTTCATCCACAAGTTGATCAACAATGGCAAAAAATTCTTAACTTATCGGTTATCAACCGTGATTTTGCAAAACGTGTCAGTGCCCATGAACGGTTTCGCCAGTTCCGATATTCTCTGTTCAGGCCAATGGACTCCTGGGAAACCAGACAAACGTTGCTCAGCCCTGCAGCTTTCAGCCATTTTGGTGTAATCAATACAAAGCTGGGACTGGCCAATCAAGTGGCATTGCGTGATCCCACTATGGACAAGCGGGTGATTGAGTTTTGTTTAAGCGTGCCGGAAAACCTATATATATGTAACGGCAAGGAAAGATATTTAATCAGGCGGGCGATGGCTGGGATCGTCCCTGACAAAGTATTGTCTAACGAAACTGTGCGGGGTGCACAGGGCGCCGACTGGGTCCAGCGAATGGAGAACAATTGGGTGGAATTGAAAGATGAAATTTCAAGAATTGGCTCATTGGAAATAGAGCGTGAGTATCTTGATATTGCCAAAATTCAAGGATCGCTTAATAAATACACTAAACTGGACGATGCTGTGGCAGGTGAATTTAACCTGCGCGTATTAGTACGCAGTTTGATCTTCAGCAGGTTTTTGAGACAAAATTAATAACACGCTCCATATCAAGAACACAGAATATAATATATAGTTTCGGCATTTTACATGGCTCATTTTGTCATATTTATAATACGCCTTCATAATTGCAATTAAATTAAAAACATCCCAAACCGCATTGGGTTATGGTATATCCCCACTCGTCACATACGCTGCCGATTAGAAACAGGCTGACTTTGAGTTTACCGGCCATTTTGCGGGCTTGCTCACAGGTTATCTGTTTGTCCGGATAATTGGTCTCCAACGCCGATTTCACCCTGGTCCTGTTTTCTAAATAGGCTTCAAAAAGCTGGCCCAGGATACTTTTTAATTCACCAGAAATGCCCTCCTGCAAGTTTTCTCTGAAAACAAGAAGTCCAGGCCGATACTTTTTTATCTGATCCTGCGCTTTCTTATTCGTCTCCCCGTAATGTGTATTCAGGATAAAGACATCAGCCTGGTTTATTATGGTTCGTCCGGGCACATAATCCGGTTCAGGTGAATTTAGAATAAAAACTTGCATAGCCCAGGGAAAGTTCAGCATTCCTCTGCAGTCCTCCAAGAAAACACGATCTAATCTTTTATCCGGATCAAAAAAGAACATATAGCGGACTGCTTTTTGCAGTTTGTCCTTCAGCCCCCGGAGTTCAAGAATGTTTTGGGAGGAATCCCATTTTTCTGATATATTTTTTGCCAGTTCATCATACTGCTCATGCTCACACAACTGTAACGGCCCACTCTTTATTTTTTCAGAGGCAATAGTCCGGATCACCTTAAAACCGCAAAATGTCTCCAGAAACAAAGAGCCCCAGCCTTCCTTCGGATATAACCCAACTGTATTTAACGCCACCGCCAACATATAATTCCCCCCCTCGTATAGTCCACACCCCTACTTAATGGAAAATGAAGTCTAAGTACTAACCTAATTATGTTAACATATCCAAAAATAATTGACATGCTATTTTAACATGCATATACTTAACATAATAAATTGTTTGTTTCCTTAAGTTTATATGCAGGGGTGAACGTTTTTTGGAGGAAGATTCCTTATCACCATCTTTAGAAAGGCTGGAAATAACACTTCAACAGCTAATTCGCCGTATACACGAAAAGATGGATGTTTTTATGGCGCAAGGGGTAACAGGCAGCCAGTTTTTTGTCATGAAAAGAATACATGAAAGAGGAAAGATGACCGTTTCTGAGGTCGCCAACGAACTGAACGTTTCCCTGAGCGCAATTACAGCCCTGACAGACAGGCTTTTTAAAATCGGATTAATCAAACGTGACCGGGATGAAAAAGACCGCAGGCTGGTTTGGCTGACGATGACCCCTCAGGGGGAAAAAACATTACAGGACTGTGGCGCAAACAGACAGGAAGTGTTTAAAAAGTATCTTGGGGATCTTACCCAGGGGGATCTTACCCAGGAAGATCTTACCAGCTTAATAAACATCTGTGATAAAATTCTGGCTTTAATGAAAAAGGAACAATAAGGAGTTGTCTGTAATATGGGTTTGGAGCTTGCCTGAAATTGCGTGTAAATATTTTAGATGCCTGGATTGATGCTTTAAGCATAGATGAAATAGAAAACAGGATCAGTCATTTTGTTTCCGAGCCAGGACCTCATCAAATAGTTACTTTAAATCCCGAGATTCTTTACAGGGCACAAAAAGAGCCTGCGCTTCTCAAGTTGATCAATAGCTCAAGCCTGGTAACGGCAGACGGTGTGGGTGTGGTCTGGGCTTCTAGGATTGCCCGCTGTTCCGTACCGGAACGGGTAACCGGAATTGACTTAATGCTTCGTCTTGTGGCAAGATGCGCAAGGGAAGGCTGGAGTATTTACCTGCTGGGGGGTAAGCCCGGTGTGGCTGGCGCCGCCGCTTCCAGGCTGGTACAACAGTACCCGCAGCTAAAAATAGCGGGGACACATCATGGATACTTCAACAGCATAAAAGAAGTTGTTCAAAAAATAAAAGAATCCCGCCCTCAAATCCTTTTTGTTGGAATGGGGGCGCCCGGACAGGATTATTTTGTTCATAAAAACCTTTCTTCTCTCGGTGTACCTGTAGGAATGGGAGTCGGGGGAAGTTTTGATGTTATCGCGGGAAAGGCAAAGCGGGCGCCTGCATGGCTTCAAAAAGCGCATCTTGAGTGGTTATACCGTTTTATAAAAGAGCCCAGCCGTATCGGAAGAATGGCTATTTTACCCAAGTTTGCCTGGCTGGTCTTGCGCCGTTACTTCCTGAATAGTTAATATAAGCGAATTTTTGCAGGAAATGGGCGGCAGTTTGTCGAATAATCTTTTGAAAAACGGCTGACCAGGGGGAATAACTAATGTTCAGGCGTAAATCAATACTAGTATTATTGCTGATTATAACCATAGCCGGCGCCGCCTATGCCGGGTTTGCGATTGCTGCGGATACAGGGGAACCGGGCTCACATCTTGACCCCCTGGTTACTAAAAGCTTCGTTGAACAATATGTAACTGACTTTGTAAAAAAAGCTTTGGACACAGCGGGAAATTCGGGAACCCAGTGGCGCATTAAATCAATTGCCCAGGGACAGGATGTCATCCTCTCAGAAGGCACAGAGTTTATTATTCGATCCGGAAAAGCTGTGATTATTGACCCGGTTGGAAGCGGCATTACCGATCTTACTGCAGGAACTTCCACCGGCAGCGGACAACCGGCTGCCCGCGATCATCTCTTTCTAGTACCGCGTTCGGACGGACGGGGAATTCACGCACAGTCGGCAGTAACCTTTATGTACCTCGGCAGCCTGTCGGATTAAACTGTCTTTAAGCAGGTGTTTTTAAAATGAAAATAAAACCTAAAAGAAGATTAAAGCGCAAAGGAAAATTTTTCT
Source organism: Desulfotomaculum sp. (assembly GCA_003513005.1). Classification (NCBI taxonomy): domain Bacteria; kingdom Bacillati; phylum Bacillota; class Clostridia; order Eubacteriales; family Desulfotomaculaceae; genus Desulfotomaculum; species Desulfotomaculum sp. Next base: position 51,236 of record DOTD01000014.1, on the reverse strand, counting down.
TTTCTATCTTTTTGGTCTTTGTTCTTTTAGCGGTGTGTTTCCTTGTGGCCAACGCCTATTTGTTCCAATTGCCTGGTGTGCCTACAACCCTGGATGCTTTGAAACCCACTCCCAAGTCTATGACAGTCCTTTTGCTTGGCGCCGACTCGCGGCCGGGTGAAGTCACCGGAAGAACGGATTCTATTATTGTTGCTCATGTGGATACCACTCAAAAGAGGCTTTCTTTATTATCGGTACCCAGAGATACCAAAGTAGAAATACCTCGGCATGGAACAGATAAAATAAACTGCGCCAATGTATATGGAGGACCGGCTTTAACAGCCGATGTTGTTTCTGATTTGATCGGTACTCCAGTCAAGTATTATACGCTTGTCAATTGGGACGGTTTCAAGGACATCGTGGATATCCTGGGAGGAATAACCATTGATGTTGATAAAAGAATGTACTATTACAGCCGTGCTGACGGTCCCGAATATGCAATTGATCTCCGGCCGGGCGTACAGCGCCTGGATGGGAAAAAGGCCCTCCAGTACGTTCGTTGCAGGAATGACGCCCTCGGTGATATATCCAGAACCCAGCGCCAGTTGAAGTTCCTTACAGCGCTGGCCCATGAAGTGATCAAACCCGAGACAATAATAAAACTGCCTAGGTTAATACCTAAAGTGAACGAATGTATGAAAACCAACCTTTCTACAGGGCAGCTTATTGAGCTTGCCTCAATGGCTAAGAAACTGGACCAACTGGCGACAGTCGCCCAGACGCTGCCGGGCAGTTTCTCCAATCAAAATGGAGTAAGCTACTGGGCAGTAGATTACGAACAGGCCAGACAAGTCGCCAAGGCTCTTTTCGAGAACGGACAGGTTGCGAAGGTCATCCAGGATAACGCTGGGGACAAGTCTTCCGGAACAACAATGGTTTACCAGGAAAAAGATAACGCTCTGCCTTCTCCAACCGCCGAGCAAAAGAACGTACAGGATGAAAATGCCCAGGAACAACCCGGGGGAACTCCGGAAAATGACTGGGGTGATAACGGGGAGATATACCCCTGGCCCGATGATTCTACCAACCCGCCGGACAATGAATCAGGTTTACTTAGTCCTGACCAGCAGCAGGATTCTGCTCCGGAAAACGGACAGGATAATAATGGACAGAATAACTCAGATGAAAATAATGACGGCAGTGATTCGGACGGGATAGAATTTATTCCAATTCCAGACGACAGCGCGACAGGAAACATATAACAGAAGAAACCGTTTCCAGACAGGAAAGGGCAGAATAGTGAAAAAAAGCTGGTACCTCAGACTGCTTATCTTTTTGCTGGCTGCAGGTATAATAGCAGCCGGAATGGCGGCAATACAGCGGTACAGGGCCGAGGAAAATTACCGGACAGTAGAATTGGCCATGTCTTATGACGAACTGCAGTCACTGGCCAGACAGACTGGTAAAAGTGTTCCGGAATTAATGCGTGTTTTCCGGGAATCCGGACTGACAACTGTGTTGTTTAAAGAGCCCGGAGCAGACGAAATCAGCAATTACGGCAATTTTGACATAATGACCGGACAGGAAGTCCTTGCCGTAAGCAGGCTGGGCGGAAAATCCCCGGGGAATATAGCAAATATCATCGGGGACAGTGAAATTAAAGCTGATCATACTTACTTTTTCACAAACAAAAAAGACGAAGCCCTTCAACTTTTAGAACAGCTAAGGGTAAAGACCGGGAAAGTAAAGCTTTACCAGGATAAGGATTATTATATCATCAGCACAAGCGCGGATTACACCACATTAAAAACCACAGGCCTCGGCTTCCCCGGCGAACCTTTGAGGGAAAGCGCCCGCTGCGGTCTGCTCGCTGTCGTGCAGCTGCGCAACTGGCAGGGAGTCAATGAAAAGAGTATAACCGGTGTATTTAAACCCCTTAAAAGTATCCCCAACCTATCTGCAGTAGCCTTTAATGATCCCAGCGTGCCGGGATATCCAAAGCAATTACCCTATCTGGCAAAAGAAATACGCTCTTTGGGCGTTCCGGTAACTGAAATCGAATTTTTTGCCCAGCGGGGTTTGACAAAGCTTGCTATACTTCTTGACAAGCATCTTGTCCGGCTGCATACGGCAAAGATTGAGGAAATGCCCAAATACGAAACCGCAGATTTGGAAAGCCGCTTTATTCTGGCTGCCAGCGAACGCAACATAAGAATTCTGTTACTTCGTCCCCTTACTTATTTAAAAACAGGCGACCCCCTGTCCGAAAACGCTTTGTTCATCTCAAGCCTTAAAAAGGATCTTGAACAAAAAGGCCTCAAGACAGGAAAAGCTTCTACTCTGCCGCCGATAGCTGTTTCACGCTTCGGACTGTTTATTATGGGGCTAGGGGTTATTTCCGGAGGATTGCTGCTTCTGGAAAAATTGGCGTACCAGATCAAATGGTGGGTTTTAGGGATAGCTGCGATTATAATCTATGCCGTTTTACTGTTTATCGCTCCCGACCCGGCCCGTAAGCTAATGGCCTTTGCCGCTGTTATTGTTTTCCCTACTTTGTCCCTGTTAACATTTGTGCGCAACCGCAGGTTAACAGCCTGGCAGAGTATAATCATGCTGGCGGTTACATGTTTATATTCATTAATCGGTGCGCTGTTTACTATCGGACTGCTGTTTGATTCGGCCTATATTTTGAAATTGGATGCCTTTATGGGCGTTAAAGCAGCGCATATTTTGCCTTTGGTAATCATAGGACTGGTCTTTTCAGTTTATTCAGGGCCTCCTCCTTTAAAAACGGAACAGGCTGAAACAAACTTAAACAAGTTCCGGAACGGCTTGGCCAATCTTTTAGACCAGCCCGTATTGCTTAAACTGGCTCTTGCCGGCGCTGTATTCCTGGCTATTCTTGCCGTATATGTAATGCGCACGGGAAACGAAGTTGTTGTACCCCCGTCAACACTCGAACTGAAATTCAGGGCGCTTCTGGATCATTTTCTGGGGGTTCGCCCGAGGACCAAAGAGTTTTTGCTGGGACAGCCTCTTTTGCTGCTGCTCTTCTACACAGGGTACAGGGGCAATGCCTATCTTCCCCTTCTTTTACTTGGGGCTATCGGGCAGATTTCCATAGTCAACACTTTTGCTCACCTTCACACACCACTTGCTGTTTCGATGCTGCGTTTTTTTAATGGATTCTGGTCCGGAATTATAATTGGGCTTGTTTTAATCCTGCTTCTAAACCTGGCCGTACGTTGGTGTAAAGCTCATGAACACTGCAAAGATACCGGGTAAACCGCATTTAGTCATTTCAGGGTATTACGGCTTTGACAATGCCGGCGACGAAGCAATTCTGCTCAGCCTGGTCACCGCTTTCCGGACTATCTGCCCTGAAGTTCAGTTAACCGTATTATCCAGCAACCCATCGAATACGGCGAATCTATATCATGTGCAGGCATTAAACCGCTGGCAACCGGGGGAAGTGTACCGGGCTTTAAGAGAAGCCGACATGCTGGTCAGTGGCGGTGGAAGCCTGCTGCAGGACGTTACCGGTTTAAAGAGCCTCGTTTACTACCTCGGGGTAGTCTGGTTGGCTCTCAAATTAAAAAAACCCGTTGGTTTTTGTGGACAGGGTGTCGGACCGGTTACCAGCGGGATTGGCCGCCGGCTGATGAAAAGCATTGCTGATAAAGTCGACCTGATCACGGTCCGGGATGAGCAATCGGCAAATGACCTGCTTGAAATGGGCATAACTTCGCCACCCGTATATGTTACTGCAGATCCTGTTTTTGTGCTTAAAAAAAATGATTTCAGCCCTGAACAGGAAAATAAATTCCTTCAAAGTCCGCATCAAGATAATCAGAGCGGCAAAGTCCAGTCAACAGCCGGCATATCCATAAGAGAATGGTCTTTATTTAACGAAAAAGATCAACTGGTTGTTGCAAAACTGGCCGATCATTTATCAGATTCAGGCTGGCAAATAATCTTTCTCCCGTTTCACTATCCAACCGACTTTACTGCCTGCCTCAGGGTAAAGCAGTTGATGAAATCCCCTGCGCAGGTTATAGATAAAGTACTTACCGCCCGTGAAGCAGGTTCAATAATAGGAAGCCTCGATCTGTTAATCGGCATGCGCCTGCATTCATTAATTTTGGCGGCTGTAGCCGGAGTGCCTTTTATAGGCATCTCCTATGATCCAAAAATAAAGCGCTTTTTAAACCAGCTTGGCCTTCATCCTGCCGGGGAAGCGTCAAGCCTTGAGTATTCCAAGTGCCTTTCAGCGGTAAATGAAGTGATCAGTAATCAGGATGCCTTCAAAAACAAGATATGGCGTGCGGTTGAAATTTTACAGCCGAAAGCGCTGCTCAATGCAAGACTGGCCTTGGAATTGGCTGGGACGCTTAAGGAGAGTTAAAATGAGGTCTGTAATTATTAAATTTTTAGCTGTTGCTTTATCGTTATGGCTTGTCTTTACAGGTGTAAATTACAGCACGCTGTTGGCTTCAACTACCGGGTCCGCCGCGCCGGCAGCACTTTCTGAAAAAGAACTTGCAACGCCTCCCCAGATACAACCCGGCGGAGAACTTATACCGGGCGGCGTCCAGTCGTTTGCGGGGTCTTCTAAAAACGCGCAGGAAATATCCCCGGGAGTGATTTACTACACTCTTGAGGGGCAGAACTGGAAGAAAAAACCTCTTCACGGTTACGTCGTGGAAGCAGATCCCTCTTTGAATTTGATGGAACTCCGTGTGGCGACCGGTCAGGATACCCTGGGCAAAAGGGAAACATTAAGCAGTATTGCCGCCAGGCATGGGGCTGTTGCAGCCGTAAACGCCGGTTTTTTTGACGGCAGCACAGGCTGGCCTATTGGGCATCTTATGCAGGACGGCCACATGTTGAATTCCTGGAATATTTTAAGAACATCGGTGGGATTTACTGACCAGAAAAAGGCTGTTATCGGCTATTTTGCACCCCAGGTTACAGCCCAGTTAGGCGATACTGTCCTGGATATTGAAGGTGTTAATTATCCCGCCGCCGAAAACGAAATTATACTTTACACTCCTTTTTTCAGCTCCGATGTAAAAATACCGTCCGGCGGGACCGGTATAATTATCGCCCCTGATGAAAACGGCATCCTCTCTGTAAGCGGCATGACAACAGACACAACTGCGGTACCTTCAAACGGCTATGTGCTTACTCTGCGGGACGACAAAAAAAGTCTTATTGCCAGCCTGGATCCTGGTTCGGCTGTTAAAATTAAAATAGACTATGACCAGCAGTGGAAAAGCCTTAAGCATCTGGTTACCGCCGGCCCGCTGCTGGTTGAAGACGGGCAGCCGGTTTTTAACGCCACTTTTGAAGGATTCCGGGGAAGCATTCTCGAACCGGCTGCGCGAACGGCGGTCGGTATAAATAAGGAAGGCAGGATAATTCTGGCGGTTGTAGACGGCAAGAAAGACTGGAGCGCCGGCCTTACCCTGGAGGAACTCGCCTACCTGATGACCGATTTGGGATGTATAAGGGCTGCTGCCCTGGATGGCGGAGGTTCCAGCGGCATGTGGACTAAAGGAAACCTGGTCAGCGCCCCTACCGACGGCAAGGAAAGGACGGTTGCCAACGCAATACTTGTTCTTTACCAGGTACCGGTTTACCTGAACAACCAGAGGATCTTTTTCGACGTGCCGCCTTTATTTGAAAACGGACGTGTGCTTGTGCCCCTGAGAAAAATATTCGATTCTTTGCAGGCGCAAATAAAGTGGGATCAGGATTCCAAAACAGTTACGGCGACGAAGAACAATAAAACGGTAGTCTTAACCGTTGGAAAACAAAACGCTCTGATTGACGGAAAGGTCTATTCCCTTGATGTCCCCGCCTGCATAAAAGACGGCAGAATAATGGTTCCCCTCCGCTTCGTCAGCAGTTCTCTCGGCGCAAACGTCAAATGGCGCAGTAAACCTCCCGGAGTTTTTATAACATCAAATGCAGGGTGATAACATGTTTAGAGTTTTATCCGCTATTTCAAAACGTATAGTCTTTTTACTTATATTTATCCTTTTCTGGGCGCCCTCCATTCCAGCCAATGCCCAGGAAGCGCCGAGTTTTTCCGTCGAGTTCGATTACAGGGATGACATTACTTACAACCATCCCAATTATGTGGAGCAGCTTCCTGACGGCAGCATCCTTGCCTGCCGGGTAGGTTTCCGGGAACCGGCGGTTGTACAAATCTCCCCCAGCGGGACGGAAACCGTTCTTGTGAAAGGGATTCAGGCTTCCTGCGTCAAACTGCTGCCTTCCGGCAACATGCTAATTGCTGAATCCGGAGCGCCCGGCAAACCGTTTACACCCCGCGTTTTTGAAGCGGCGCCCAGTGGTTCGGCCGTCTGGGAGTACAGCCTGCAGTCCCTTTCAAGTTCTCCTCGATATGTTGAACGGCTGCAAAACGGCAATATTTTAATTACCCTTCCCCATAAAATCATTGAAGTAACCAGAGATAAAAAGATTGTGTGGTCTTACGGCTGGGGAAAACCTGTAAAACCTGATACACGCGGGTACCTTGCCAACACCGTTCAAGCCACACGCCTTGAAAGCGGCAATACTTTAATTGTCGACTGCGGCACAACCAACGGTACTGTTTTTGAAATAACACCAAAAAAAGATATCGTCTGGCAGTTTGGTTCTTTTACAGGCAAATGCCCCTACAGTGCAGATAACACGAGCGGGCAGGATACGGCAAATACAGCGGCTGAAATACCGGCCTGTATATTTTCCCCCATGGGAGCCTTACGTTTACCGGATGGAAACACTCTGATCGCGGACAAAGCCAATTTACGCCTGGTCGAAATCGGCCCTTCCGGCGCTATCCTGCAAAAAATGTCCTGGAAAGAGAGTCTTTCCGGCCAGTCGGTAATGAACCAGTGGATGGTAAGCCCCCAAAGTGATTACAGCGTAATTATCCCCTGCACACTGACAAGCTCACGATCTTTAATCAGGATCATCAAATTTGACAATATGGAAACCCTTGATTAAATATTTTCCTCCTTAGCAATTGCGCCGGTAATCTCGGCAAACATTTCCACCAACCTTTACACAAGGCTGTTAAAAAAAGCCATGAACATGTCCAAATAAAATTATGCAAGAAAACAAATTTTAGTTTACAATATAATATGGGAAAAGGGTAATGTCACTTAAAAGGGGTGTACGGTGTGTCCGACAAAAAAAGAATAAATTACGAGGAAATCGCCAAGGAACTGCTGATAACTTACCTTGAAGAATATAAAGTTGATGAATTAAAAAACCCAATCAAGGCAGCAGCAATCATTTCAGAAATGTACAGGATAATTCTAAACAGGATTAGCCAGGATGATAATGAGGATGTTCCCGAGCTAAACGCCGGAAACGAAGACCAAGAAGGAGCAGTTAAGTTTTACAGATTTTTATTAAATTACAATGTTTAGTTTAAATTTACTGGCTAACCTCAGCTTACACCTTTCCCGAGCCCGTTATAATTGCCTTATCATTAAGGGGGTATAAATGAAAAAGTATATCCTTATCTTGTCACTTATTTTTCTTTTGATAATCTTACCCGGTTGCGGCAAAACGTCAAAGCCCGAAGTTGCTCAGCCAAAAGAGCAGGCGGTAGAATCAAATGAGGCAGGTGATAATCAAATAAAACCGGACCAGTACCAGCTAGATCCTCCAGAAAAAGGGGATACTATTGCCATTATTACAACTACGTTGGGCGCTATAAAAATTAAATTTTTTCCCAAAGAAGCGCCCAAAGCCGTAGAAAATTTCACCGGACTGGCATCTTCAGGTTATTATAACGGCTTAATCTTCCACAGAATAATTAACGATTTCATGATTCAGGGTGGTGATCCGTTGGGAAACGGCACGGGAGGCCAGAGCATCTGGAAGAAACCTTTTGAAGATGAATTCAGCGAAAATCTGCACAACTACAGAGGAGCGCTTTCCATGGCCAACAGCGGGCCCAATACAAATGGAAGCCAATTCTTTATTGTACAAAAAAATAAGGTTGAAGATAACCTCCAGTTATGGATGCGCCAGAATGGTTTTGACCAGGAACTTATTGACAGTTATATGAAAAACGGTGGAACGCCGTGGCTTGACAACAAACATACTGTTTTTGGACAGGTTTTTGAGGGAATGGATGTTGTCGATCAAATAGCTGCTGTTAAAACAGATGCTAATGGAAAACCTGCGCCGGACATTAAAATAGACAAAATTGAAATCACAAAACAGGGGTAGAAAATTTTATCTGCAGAGGGTCCCTGGTTATCCGGGGACCCGGTAAAAATAAAGTCATGGAATGCTTCAGCGGCAAAATTATTCATCCAGCTTCGATCGCGAATAGCATATAACTCTCTGTTCAGGTCAAGGTTATGAACAGTGATTTCCTTGATCAGTCCAAGCAGCAGGGGTTCCCTGGCGGCCAAAGATGAAACAACACTTACCCCTAAACCAGCTTCTACGGAGCCAATTATAGCCCGGGTACTGCCCATTTCCATAACAACGCTTAATTTTTCTTTTAAAATACCACTCCTGGCAAGGCTTGCTTCAAAAGTTTTCCGTGTTCCCGAGCCGCTTTCCCTCAATATAAAATTTTCCTTGATTAGATCATTAATCTTTACCTCTTCGCCGGCTTTCCAGCGATGATCCGGCGGGGCAATCAAAACCAGGCGATCAGTTAAAAAAGGCAGACACTCTATTCCCTTGCCTGAAATCAATGTGCCGCACAAACCCAGATCTATTTCGCGGTTTAAAAGCCACGCTTCAACCTGTGCGCTTCCCGCTATCCGCACATTGATTTGGATACCCGGAAACCGCCGGTGAAAGTTCCCGATTAATCTCGGCAGCACATATTCACCGGGAATTGTACTAGCTCCAATTGTAAAAGAACCGGTTTTTAATTCTTTCAGATCATTGACGACCGATTTAATTTTATGAGAATGGGCAACTATTTGCTTTGCCTGTTCAAATAGCAGTTTCCCGGCTTCAGTAAGAATAACGTTTTTTTCATTTCGCCAGAAGAGTTTTACCCCAAGTAATTCTTCTAACGACTGGATCTGAAAACTGACCGCAGGCTGACTCATGTACAATCTTTTGGCAGCTTTAGTAAAACCCTTTAACTCGGCAACCCATAAAAATACTTCCAACTGTTTTAAATTCATTTTTCACCTGAAAAAGCATATTTTTATAACCTATAGTTTTATTATAGCTTTTTCTCACCTCAATTTAAAGATTAAAAAAATATCCCGCGTATTCCCGATTGTAATAGACAGTACAGAAGGGCTTGAAATTACTGCTGTAGAAAAACGGTCACTTAACGGGAAACAGAATTGCGTTTCTTCTGTTTTTACTGCCGGCGTCGCCAATTCGCCATCCCGCTGTTGTTGTCTCGGCAAAATAATACTTTGTTCCCTCATAATCGTAATACAAAGGTTCCCGGTCAACAGGAACCTGATCATCTTCAAAAGCTACCCCTACAGCAAAGTGATCCGGAAACTCCACCAGGGCAACCTTATAATCCATGCTTTTCAGGATGGCAGCCAGCAGAATAGACTTACAGTCACAATCACCATTTTCAGCAAGAGTCTGAACCGGCAGCTGGACATCAGCAACTTTGTATGGGATAGCGCCCCCGATAAAACTCAGTACAAATTCTGCCCTGTGAAAATAATCATATTTGGAGGCCATGTCTGACAGCGCCTCTCCCATGTACCCGGCAAACTTATAGTTTTTTTCTTCTGTCACCCAGGGGGATAAATCACCGTTTGATGTTGCTCTCAAAGAACTGATCAGGCTTCTAAGAACGGTGTCGGACCTTATAAACATGGCTCTTTGTGAAGCGCCGTCACTTTTATAGTACTCCTGAACAATATCTTTTATATTCCTGCTGTACTCAAGCAAATCTTCAGGAATACCTATATTCCAGCTATATGTAACTCCCTGGTAACTCCAGGTAAAGCTCTTGCTTATACTTTTTTCGTTAAAGGAAAGCGGTTCTACCGACTGCCGGACTTCAGGAATCGGCAGGACAGATGAATCGTCACTCACGGGAATTAACGAAGCGAACATAACAACACAAAGGATAGCGGCAACAAGCGCAATAAAATATTTAGATATTGACTTTTTCTGTACATGATCTATTTCATCCAGATACCCGTCCCGGTATACTGGCACGCAGGGGAAATCAGGATCAAAAAGCCAGTGGCCGCATTCTGTGCAGGTATTGGCTTCCTTAGAGGAAATAGTATTGCATACAGGGCACCTGTAGCCAAAAATGGCTTCGCTGTTCATAATCTATACCCAATTCTTTTTTACAGTAAATATTCATCACTGCCGGGCTAACTTCCTTTATTTAAAAAAAACATAAAATGTCAAAAACCCTGCAAAATTCTGCAGGGCAGCTGCCTTAAAGACATTTCTGTTTTTCAAAGAGGTATACTTACTAAGAATGTGTGGCCTTGATAATATTCTGGCGGCTGATTATTCCCAGCACTCTTTTATTATCATCCAATACCGGGACACGGTTGACTTCTTTTTCCGACATAATTTTGATTACTTTCTCAATCGGGTCTTCCGGCCCGACAGAATATACCTTTTGGGACATTAACTCGCTAACCTTCAGGGCAATAATGCGTTTTAATTCTTTATTGAAACGGCTGGGATTTTCCAAGTAAATAATACCGCCAAGAAAAACAGTCATCGCCGGCGCTTTTATTTCTTTGTCCTGAATTAACAGGTCGCCCTCGCTGATGATACCTACTAATTTTCCTTCCCCGTCTACCACGGGCATACCGCTGACGTGGTGATTCAACATCAGTTGGGCCACTTTTTCTATAGTATCATCTGCATTAACTGTAATGACTTCTTTGGTCATTATATCTTTAGCCAAAACTTTTCCTGCCATGTGATTACCTCCAAAGGTTCTTTCCTCTACTCTACAATGTTTTTCATGACAGCACAAGTTCTAATCCAGCATTTAACGGCGCTTGTTAAAGCAAGGGTGACAAGGGATTGTTTTGTAGCCCTGCAGAAAAAAACATAGCTGATTAATACAGCTGTTGTTTTGCCTTTTTTATTATCTCACTTCTTTAAATTATGTCAGGCTATATTAATAACCTTACTGGACTTTGTAAGCTCTTCGATTATTTCTAACATGTTGCTGACCTTTCCAACGAGCAGCTTTTCCGTAAGCTTGTAATAATTCAGGCATGTGCCACAGGAAAGGATCTGTGCGCCCTTTTGGACCAGGGAATTTATTTGTTCGATTACCGGCGAACCTTCGGTTGTTAGGTAAACTCCGGAGTTTATAAAAATTAAAGATTCCGGGCACGGCTGTTCAATTAAAGCAGTAAAGAAACTCTTCAATAGAACCTCGCCTAAATCCGGGGAACCCTGACCAAATGAGTTTGTGGTGATCAGGTAAACCGGGCTTGTATTAATCAGGCAGGCCTGGCCTTTTTGATAAACGCTTTCAACCTTTTGATCACATTCAGTACTGCACTGCAAGTCCCCGTATTTGTTTTGTGCAGTTATCTCCAATACGAAATCACCGCTGGATTCCTTTACGTCCACACTATAACCTGAATTTTCGGCAAAAGCGGTAACATTTTCTCTCGCAGTCTTATTATCAACAATGACGGTGAGAACAGCCCCCTGTTCTATTTCTTCCAGCGCCTTTTTAGTGTTTATTACCGGCTGGGGACACGCTAACCCGCGGCAATCCAAATTTTTATTCATCTGCCTTCCTCCTCGTATGATTTTTCGGTATTTCTATTTAAAATAACATGAGCCTGGAGAAAAAGGTAAGCGGCTTAAGCTCTTAAAACCATGCCAAACCTGCTTCGCAGCCCTTTTTCAGAAATTTAAAGTGTGATTACCTGGTCCAGCTCAACCTGACTCAGGGCGGCATACAGGTTGGGGAAACAGCCAATCATGGCTCCTGGTATAAGCCTATCGTCGATATGCCTTTCTATGGCGCATTGATCACAGGCCATTAAAAGCATTCCGGTGGCTTCGTGCAGTCCCTGAAGCCTTTCTCCCATTTCAGTTCCCTGTACGAGAAAGAAGGTATTATCCATAAAGAAAAACATACCCACTACATCCGCTCCATGCCTTTGATTCTCAAGCTGGGGTATAATCATTTTGTCCAATATTTTTTGAGAGTTCGTTGAAGTGAAAACATAAGCAACTTTCATTATTATAACCTCCTATTCAATTTCTTTTAAGAAAATCCTCTAAAAGTCCTTTGTTGTAAAGATACTCTTTCAACTGCCTGTCCCGGGGCCTGTCCATCGCAATAGCCAGATCCTTTACGATCCTCCCCTCGCAGGCGGAAAGAACTATTACACGATCGCTGAGGTAGACAGCCTCATCAACATCGTGAGTTACCATCAATACGGTTGTCTTATTCTTGCTCCACAGGGCTTCCAGTTCCTCCTGAAGCGCTTTTCTCATTTGAAAATCAACCGCTCCAAGCGGTTCATCCATCAACAGCACCTCCGGCCTGCCGGCCAACGCCCTGACAAAAGCCGTCCGCTGCTTCATACCGCCGGAAAGCTGGCTGGGATACAGCCGTTCTACACCTTCAAGCTGCGCCATAACCAGAAGCTCCTTCAAACGCTCCTCACGCTCTTTTTTGGGAAATCCTTTTTGTTTCATAGGAAACAGTATATTTTCCCTGACAGTCATCCAGGGAAACAAAGCGTAATCCTGAAAGACAAAACCCCTGTCCGGCCCGGATTTTTGCACAACCTGTCCATTTAACAGAATCCTTCCTCCGGAAGCTTTCTGGAAACCGGCTATGATAGTTAAAAGGGTTGTTTTCCCGCACCCGGACGGGCCCAAAAGGGTGACAAACTGACTCTCCCGCACAGTGAAACTGACTTCTTTCAGGACTGTGTTGCTATTCCTGTTGTTATGGAACACTTTGCTGATCTTCTCGACCTTAAGCTCCACTAATGGACAAACCTCCATTTAGTTATTGCCCTCTCTAAAGCCAGGATCAGCCTATCTATACCATACCCCACGAGAGCCGCCATAATCATTAACGCCATTAAAATATCTGTTTGCATTCTTGTCTGAGCTTCTACCATAGAGTAGCCGAAACCGGCACTCGTTGCTATAAATTCCGCTCATATTACAGACATCCACCCCAAACCGACGGCAATCCTGCCGCCGGTCAGAATATCAGGCAGAGAACACGGCACAATAACATTGGTAAAAATAGTCAACGGACCGGCACCCATACTGTGAGCAGCATTGTAATAATCCCTGGAGATATTCCGCACCCCGGCGATTGTATTCAAAATGATGGGAAAAACACCCGAAAAAGCAATCAGGAATACTGTCGGACCATCGCCCAGGCCAAACCAGACAATAGTCAGCGGGACCCAGGCCATTATTGGAACCTGCCTTATTGAACCAATAAATGGATCTAAAAGCTGCATCGCAGTCCTGGAATAGCCCATTAAAAGTCCTATGGGTATCCCTGCAATAAGAGCAAACCCAAAACCCGTCAAAACTCTTCTTAATGTTATGATTAGATTTTTAATCACTTCCGGATCATGAACGGCTGAAAATAAAGCCAGGGCCGTTTTCCAGGGGGCGGGCAGCAAAATGTCGCTGTGGTAGTGGTCAGCGGCCAGCTGCCAGATAAGATAAATCGCAGCTATTATAATTAGCCTGTACAGCGCCTTATTTAATATCAGCCACTTTGTCTTTTCTTCTAAAGAAACTTTACCCCCCACCTGATCCATTCATCCGCCTTTCCACCCGAAACAGGGATTTTTTTATACCTACTGATTTCCTTCCGGATTATTTCAGGACGGTTCAGTTCCTGAACCGCCTCTTGATACAATCTGGCAAATTCCTTGTAACGGGGATCTTTTTTAAAACTTTTCCGGACCATTAGTGTATATGTAACTACACCTTCATCCCGGGAGGACAGCGTCCGCTTGTCTCCCTTAAGAAACATCGCATCAATTGCGTCTGCCACGATAGCGTCAACCACTCCTTTTTCGTATGCATATGGAATTGCTCCGGGAAGCATTGGCGCCGCTATACAGTTTTCTCCATAAATTTCCTTAACAAGTTTCTCCTGATAAGATCTTCCCTGCGCATAACCGATTTTCCTTATTCCGGCAGAGGATTTTGAAACTACAATGTCTGAATTTACCAGGCACGGACCGATCATCTCATATTTATGATCTTTTTTTAAAAAGATATCGGCTGCATCAGGACACATTACCGCAATGTCAAGCCGCTCACTGCCCAGGGTCATCTGAAATGCGCCGGAACAGCAATCCTTAATCTCGTATACTTCATACGTGTTTATGGTTTTACAGTCACTTAACCCTTTTTGATCAACCAGGTAGTGAATCAACATCCCCCCGGCGCCGTCAGGGCAACCTATCCTCATTTCTCCCGTTCCCTTGCTCCCGGGAAAAGAGCAGCCTGCCGTGCAGAGCAAAACCGCTGCAAGCATGGCAGAAAATATTTTTTTGACTAATTTTTTACGCTGCCTTCCCTGCCAGATCGACAGCTTTTTGTTTCCACTGCTCATAGGTCATCCCAAGCGGGAAAACAGGGTCGACTTTTTCCTTGATAAACTGGTCAAAATCGTCCACACCACACTCATCTAAAAGCTTTGTTTGAATAAACTCTTCAACTTTCGGGGCTTTGTCCAGAGTTTTAACTCCCAAATCATAATTTATCTCGTCAGCAAAATTTTTGGGATCGACTTTCCACGTAAGAGTCCTTCCCTCGCCGACAGTCTTTTTGTAAACGGTCATCATTGCTACTTCTTCGGGCACAAAGTAGTTGGCTGCGAAAATCTTCGCTGCGCTGACAGGATTGGTATAAATATACTCCAGCGCCTTTGCATGGGCCAGGATCATTTTTTGGGCCAGTTCGGGGTGATTTTCGGCAAAATTCTTGTTCATTGAAAATACACAGCAGGAGCCCCAGTCCCCGTCCGGCAATTTTCCCAGCGCCTGGACAATATGGCCGCACTTATCGTATTCAGCCATCGAACCCCATGGGTCACAGGTGAGATAACCGGCAATTTTCCCGGATTTCAGGCTTAAAAATCTGTCTTTCAATTCCATATCATAGACTTCGTATTTTGATCCGGCTGCAGGTATACCGGCGTCGTTGGCAATCCTAATCCAAGACGAATTGTTCTTTTCCGGATCCGACCCCAGGGCCACTTTTTTACCTATCAGGCCGTCGGCATCCTTGATTTCGTTTGCGGCAACAAGGTAATATGACCCCCCCAGATGGTTGTTAGCCGCCACAAAAATGGGAGATCCTTTCAAGTACGCCCTCATCAGACCTTCAGTGCCGATATAACCCACATCCATCTTACCGGCAGCCATAGCTTCCGGGACGTGACCGTTGCCGGTTACGTTTACGTTTAACCCAAGCTGTTTAAAAATGCCCGCGTCCTTGGCTATGCATGCGGCAGTCATATGGTCACAGTTATAATAACCAAGCTGGACAACATAGTCTTTGTCTTTGTCCTGTACGGTCGCTTCTTTCTGCTCTGTTTTCTTGCTTGCGCATCCCGCCATAAGAGCCAGAATACACACAAAAATTAAAACAACACATCCTCGCTTTTTCATATTTTACTCTCCTCGTTCAAATTTCTAGCAACAATAATTCATTCCCCGTCCAAAAAGATCCTCAAGCAATGCCCCTTCAACCCTATATACGGCATAGCCGACCTTGGCGTCTTTCATCCCCTGGACTACGAACTCAACCGGTGGCTTGCGGTCGATATCCCTGAATGTAATTAACTGATTGGAAACCGGGGCCGGGAATGAGTTCGTACACTGGTATTTTCCAGGCAAATTCAAAACAACAAGCATCCTGTTTTTTTTACTGTTTTCTTTGTAAATC
Source organism: Desulfotomaculum sp. (assembly GCA_003513005.1). Taxonomy (NCBI): domain Bacteria; kingdom Bacillati; phylum Bacillota; class Clostridia; order Eubacteriales; family Desulfotomaculaceae; genus Desulfotomaculum; species Desulfotomaculum sp. The sequence goes on along the minus strand of DOTD01000014.1, from coordinate 35,342 downwards.
ACAACCAGATCTTTTTTTCCGTCATTATTCAGGTCACTGCCGGAAAGGGTTATGATTTTTTTGTCCGGGAAGGTTTTTAAAAAATATTCAGCCGCCGGAACGTTTTCCGCCTGAATAACAGTTCCGGCATTATCCTGTAGGGAAGACTTTGTTTGGTAGCCTGACGTTAGTCCGAAAAGAAAGAACAAAGCACAAAATAAAACATATTTTTTACCACCGGTCATTGGGCAAACCCGGCCTTACATCTTTTAAAAAACAACTTTACGGATGGATAGAAGGCATAAAGCCCCATCGCCAGAACACAAACTGTGCATAGATATTTCACAGGTTTAGGAGCGGAAAAAGTAAGCCCATCGGCCATTTCCACTACCCCATGAGTTTTTTTAAAATCCAAAAAGGGTATAAAATCCGGCATCAAGAGCATATTCGTAAGGTAACCCGCTAAAAAAGAGAAACCAACCAGAACCGAGAAATAAATTACTGCGGCTCTTTTCCCAATTAACTTGTAAATACTGATTAATTCAGGAAGATTGGTAGCAACGCCGGTTATTAAAAACGTGATTGCCAGCCCTGGAGCGGCGCCGCTGGCCACAAGCGCTGCAATAAAGGGAATATGGCCCACTGCGCAGACATACATTACTGCCCCGAGAACAGCAATAGTGGCTATTGACAGCATGCCGGGGTTTCCCAAATACTTTTGGATAAAAGCAACCGGTACAAACGAAATTATCAGGCCAGCAAGAAGAATGCCAAAACAGACGTACTTGCTTACTGTCAGGCCGAGATCGATAAATCCCCACTGCAAACCGGACCACAGCTTCTCAGCTAGGCCGGACCGCTGCGAATCTTCCAGCTTGACCATCTCAACAGCATCGTCGATACCCGGAGCTTTTAATTCCGGACCGGCGAATTTATTTCCCGCCACCCCGATGATTAGAGGGATCATGAAACCACAAATAAGATATACAGTGGCAATCCGGGGTCCCAAAAAACCATAGGCCAGAAGAACAGCGGCAGGATTTATTATAGGCGTAGCCGTCATAAACGCCAAAGTCGGCCCGAGGCAGGCCCCTGAGTAATAAAGGCCCAAACCAAGCGGGATTACTCCGCAGCTGCAAATAGGCAGGAGCATTCCTGATACCGTTGCCTTAATTAGTGAAGAGATCTTTGTATTCCCAAGCATGTCCATGAGTCTTCCCGCGCTTAACAGGTTATGCAGCAAGCCTGCAAGAATAAAGCTGATTACAAGCCAGAGGGAAGCCCCATTTAAAATTTCAAAAGCGTTAAAAAGCACATTTTTAATAAGCCCCAATATCAATTCTTTATCGCCCCAACTCTTCTGCGATAGCTTTTTCAACAATTGACCTGGTAATATTATCGATCTTCTTTTTGCCGTTAACAATCATTGTTCCCTTTGTCACCATTCCGTATTTCCGGATGTAGTCCATGTCTTTGCCGGTGTAATATATCTTCACGGCAACCTCTTCGACGAACTTACCGGCAACACTTTCGATCATCCGCGCATATTCGTCGCATGAAGGGCAAGTGTTGATGAACTCAACCTGTACTTTTGCCATTTTTATAAACATTCCTTTCGCTGCGCTCAAGTCACAAAACGCTATAAAAATGATTGCTTGCGCGCTATTCTTTAATTGGTCGTGCAATTATACTACAGAGCACGTGGAGGTGAGTGCGTCACCCAACATTCCTTTCTTTGGGAAGACCGCATTTTTATATGTGCCGCTCTGCCCGGTCAAGCACAAATAAGTGTGGCATAGACCACGTAGATTTATCTTTGTATAAGCAATTCTTTGTTTGTAGAGGATAAGCAGTCAATGCTTGTGCGACCACTATACCATCTGCGAGAGGGAGTGTTTATGCTCAAAATTGTGTATCCTATCTGCTGCGGCATCGACGTTCACAAAACCTTCGTCGTTGCTACCGTCGCAGCTACTAATCACGAAAACATCACAACCTACCAAACCAAACGCTTTTCCACCTTTACCAAAGATTTAAAAGCCTAAGCGCTGTGGCTTTCAAATCATCAATGTGTGCATGTCTGTATGGAATTTACTGGCAAATACTGGGTTCCTGTTTACAATATCCTGGGACCTTCCTGCCGGATTACCTTGGCGCATCCCAAGTATGTCAGGGCAATCCGAGGTATGAAGACCGACAAGAAGGATTCCATCTGGATTGCAGACCTCCACAAACATGGACTGGTTCCCGGTAGCTTCATTCCTCCAGCAGATATTCGTGAAATTCGTGACTTGCTGCGCTGCCGTTCCAAATTGGTTTCCTTTGCGTCCAGTGAAAAGAACCGAGTGCAAAACTCCCTGACGGTTTCCAATATCATGCTTTCTAATGTGGTGTCCGATACCTTTGGCAAAAGCTCCTTGGCTATTCTTTCGCATTTGTTGAAACATCCTGATGATCAGGACTTTGATTTTCGGCCGCTTTTACACGGCTCAATGCTTAAGAATCAAGACGTTATTGCTTTAGCTATTGACGGCGCCATCAGCGATGTTCAGGCCGGTAAAATCACTCTATGCTTAAGCCATATGGATGTTATTAAACGCTGTATCGCTCAGATAGAAGCAACTGCCGTGCATTTGTCTTCCTCTTATTCCGGAAGCCTTTACTCGTTCAGTGCGCCAACTCAGCTATCAAGAATAAAGATTTCCCGCACTATCGTGGCCGCTATGAAGCGATTAAGCACCGTCGCTCTATATTTACAGCGATTTTAGTCTGACTTCTTCCCGGGCAAGAAGGGCCGCTCCCAGGGCGCCTGCAATCTGCGACTCCGGCACAACATGCAAATCTCTCCCGAGTTCTTTACACAAGAACTCCCTCACACCCTCATTTTTTGCCACTCCGCCGGTAAATACAATATGGGCGCCCTTACCCAGCCTTTCGGCCATAGCAGCCACCCTGGCCGCCACAGACTGATGGATGCCGGCTATTATTCTCTCTCTTTTCACCCCCTCCGCCAGCAGGCTGATCACTTCCGACTCGACGAACACAGTACACATATTACTTGTCTGGACGGGGTCGGCATCTTTGGACAGCATGGCCAATTCACTAACGTCCAGTCCAAGGGCGGCGGCAATTACCTCCAAAAATTTACCCGTCCCGGCAGCGCACCTGTCGTTCATCGCGAAGTCAGTGACATTCCCGAAACGGTCGATGGCGATCACCTTGCTGTCCTGACCGCCTATATCGATTACCATATCAACTTCTTTCACTAAAAAGTGAGCCCCTTTTGCATGACAGGTAATTTCCGTAACAGCTTTATCAATAAAGGGAACAGATATTCTTCCATATCCTGTTCCTACAATAAAGCCGATATCCCCGCGCTTAAGGCCGGCGTTTCCGAGGAGTTCCTCGAAAGCCTGTTTTCCAGCCTGACGCGGGCTGTAACCCGTCGGCCTGATCAAGCTTGTCCAGGAGGATCCCTCAACGAGAACGGCTTTTGTCGTAACAGAACCCAAATCCAGGCCAACAGTAATCATTGTTGTTTTTTCCTGCCCGCAACCTCGATAAACGCGCTGATCCTGGTTTGAAGCTGCTGCAGGTCCGAAGAGGAATAGTCGGTCTCCAGGTGTAAAAAGGGCAGGTCAAAATCCTTTTTTACAAAATCCCGAATCATTTCAGCTTCGATGTTGTATGTATGACAGGCCTGCCAGGTCAAGTCAACAACACCGTCAATCCTGTACTCGGTAATCAACCGGTCAAGAAGCTCAAACCGGCCGCTGTTTGGCGACATGCAGGAACAGGGTATACTCAGATACCTCTCGGCAAGCGCTTCCAGAGGATCCTTTTGATCGTTCTCTTCAACTAGGTATTCCAGCGTTTTAATCCCACCGCAGTTTTCCAGACAAACAACGCTCCCACCGCATTTTTCAATCAGCATAACAACTTTTTCAGACCCGAGGCCTACAGGGCAGCCGGTTAAAAGAATGCGCGGCGTACCTCTCGGAAATGGCGAAGTCCCGCTGCCGGCAATTTCGGCAACCTCTTCAATCAAACCGTTAACCAGTTCGATACCATCTTCCTTGTCCGCATTAAAGTCCTTGACCCAAAGGGCTGTCATCAGATCGAGGCCGGACAGGGGCGCCGGATCGATCTTGTTCATTTCGTGGAGACGCTTCATGGTCCGCCGTTCCCTGTTGGCAAGTTTAATAGCCTGCCTGAGGGAATCTTCACTAATCTCAACAGCCAGGTTCTTCTCCAGTTCATTTCTTAAGACCTGAAGCTCAGCCAGCCACCAATCAAATGCCCTGGTTCCTTCTGAGTTTTGAGGCAACTGCATTACGTGCATCGGTCTATAGCGGCGTAAAAACTCAAACATCTTTTTCTTGCCGTCACAGGTGGTTTCCGCAATTACATAATCTGACATCCGGAAGAAAGGACATGTATCCGTGATGGCAAAACCGAAACTTGATTTAATCAGCGGACAAAGGTTGCGGGGCAATACCTTTTCAGCTTCCGCGATGGGCTCGTTCTTTGTCCCGCAAAGGCTTACCGGAATAGCCCCGGCGGCGAGAACAAGTTCCTGAGGCGCAAATGCGCAGTACAAGCCAACGATTTTTATTTTATTTTTTTTTGCGTTTTCAAGATTCATTATGCTCAAATCGCGGAAACTTTCGAAAATCTTCATTGTAGCGGGTCGCAAATTAATCACCTTCAATTTGTAGTAAAATCAAATAAAATTATATATTATCACTGTCTATCCATTTTACCCGGTCTTTATCGCGGAATCTATAACTTCCAGGAAATACTCCACATCCTCCTCTTTATTATCTCTGCCAAGTGTAAGGCGTAAGGATCCATAAGCAGCCTGCGGCGGAATGCCCATTGCCAGCAAAACGTGTGAGGGCTCCAAAGAGCCCGATGTGCAAGCCGAACCGCTTGACGCAGCTATACCCTTCATATCTAGATTGAAGAGCATTGATTCTCCTTCAACGAATTCAAAACAAAAACTGGCATGGTTGGGCAGACGGGAAGTGGGATGACCGGTCAGTCTTACCTCCTTGAACCGGCTAAGGACGCCGCTGATCAACCGATCGCGAAGCGCTGTTAATCGCTTGCTTTCCTGCTCCATCCCGTTAAAAGCCAGTTCGGCGGCTTTGCCCAAACCAACGATACCAGGTACATTTTCCGTACCCGCCCTGCGCAATTTTTCCTGGGCTCCGCCATGGAATAAAGTCTGTTTAATACGTGTGCCCCTTCGTATGTACAGGGCTCCTATACCCTTGGGACCATATATTTTGTGCCCCGAAACCGAAAGCAGGCCGACGCCAAGATCATCAACTGTAAAGGGAATTTTACAGAAACTCTGTACTGCGTCCGTATGAAAGATAATTCCCCGCTGTCTGGCCAAATTTCCTATTTCTTTTATTGGCATGACAGTTCCAACTTCATTGTTCGCATGCATAATACTAATCAGGATCGTTTTATCTGTAACTGCGTCAGCAAGTTCATCAACATTAACCTGGCCATATTGATCCACAGGCAGGATCGTAATGTCGAAACCCTGCTTTCCCAAAGCTTTAACAGTGTTAAGAACTGCGTGGTGCTCAACTGCACAGGTTATTATATGGTTTCCCCTTACCCGGTTTGTACAGGCGATTCCATGTATGGCCATGTTATCGGATTCGGTTCCTCCGCTTGTAAAGACAATCTCCCCGGGATTGGCGGACATGGCTGCAGCGACCTTTTCCCTTGCCTCTTCAACGGCTTTACGGGCGATAGTCCCATAGTAATGCTGGCTGGTCGGGTTCCCAAAATTTTGACCTGTTATAAACCGGTTCATCTCCTCAGCCACCTGTGCGTGAACAGGCGTGGTGGCGCTGTGATCAAAATAAATCCTGCGCAATATTTATCCCCCTTGTATAAAAGACAATCAACCCGGGCCGGTTGAATTCCCAACACTGATAAAATAATTATATATGAGGCTTCGTTATATTTATAATTTAATTTTGTTATGGCTGATGCATCAATAAATAAAGATATTTTATAGCTTTTAAACAAAAGCAAGGCCTTGCGAAGGCCTGATAAGAAAATTTAGACCTCTTAAATGTACGGTTTCTACAGTTAGGGAAATGCTGCCGGCGCATAATTGGTATATAATAAGTTGAAAACGTTTTGCGCCTTGAAGGACGCAGTTCTCAATTTAATATAGAAAGCGTTGGAGGGAAAGTGGTTACTTTTAATATTCCGGGGAAAGGATCTGTCAGTTTAAATCATATCGTGCTCGATTTTAACGGAACGATAGCACGTGATGGTGTGTTGATTGACGGAGTAAAGGAAAGGCTGAACAAGTTAGCGGAACAAATGGAAGTTCATATTGTAACAGCCGATACTTTCGGTTCCTGCCGGGAATACTGCAAAGGCATTAAGAGCAGTATCCACATTCTTACAGCCGAGGCCGGCGCTCCTGAAAAGCTGGAAATTATAGAATCACTGGCGGCAGAAAACGTAGCAGCCGTGGGCAACGGCGTCAACGATACCCTGATGCTGAAGGCTGCCGCCCTGGGTATTGTTGTCATCGGACCGGAAGGAGCTTCAGCAAAGGCTCTCCGGGAAGCTGACGTAATAGTGAAGGATATCAACGACGGACTTGATCTGCTTTTAAATCCTAAAAGACTTATGGCGACTTTACGGGAGTAAACGTCCACGCCGCTGAAGCGACGCCGGCTTTAAGGATAAAAATTCATCAACAAAGGAAGTTCAATGCCTCAAGTGCGGTTTTAAGCCTTCATTCGTTAAAGATTATCCTCCACTCGTGCGCGGTTTATACTATTCAAGCATAGAATATAGAGGCAGCTTTAGAAACATAGAATTATCCGTCAATAACCTATAAGGAGAACTGCTGGATTTATAGATTCAATTAATTTCTAACTTCAAGTTGCGCTTTGAGATATATTAATAAATAATTAAATGAGCATATGTTCATTAGGTGGTATCGTGATGGTAAGGAAAAGATGTATAGGATTGGTAGATAACCTCCCCTGCTGTCAAAAATTTATTGCTGAAGGCCAACCAAACCCAAACCCGCTGGTACTTGGGATAGAAGAACTTGAGGCCATCAGGCTTAAAGATATGTGTGGTTTCGACCAGTCCGAGTGCGCCGGCCAAATGGGATTGAGCCGCCCAACTTTTCAGCGCCTTCTGCAAGCCGCCAGAAACAAAATAGCTTTAGCGCTGGTAGAAGGCAGGACGATCATGATCAGAGGAGGGAACTATGTAGAAAAACGCCGTTCTTTTGAATGCGTTAAATGCAGGCATACGTGGGATGAAGGAACCTTCTCTGAAAACGGTAAACGCGGCTACGAAATTTCCTGCCCCAAATGCGGAAGCATGGAAAAATACAGAGTCTTTGCAGGCGTGCAAAAAGTTACCTGCAACGAACCGGTTCATCAATTCAGACGCTGTCAGGGATTCTGCTGCAAGAACTTGTTAGACAGTGAGGAGGAACAAGAATGCCGGGTAGAGACAGGAAAGGACCTTTAGGGCTGTAATATATGAAGATCATCAACGTCTACACTGATTCTAACCCGTGAACCGCTTTGCAGGTTAAGCTCTTTCCATTCGTTGTTTGAAAGAATGGCTTTATATTTTCCATTTCCTGAACAAACGACCTCGAGGTGGGTGCTGAAATTAACGACCCGTTCAATGTGTCCGTACCAGTTGTTGGCTTTGCTTTCTTCATAACCATTCGCCCTGCTTAAGCTTAAATCCCAGGCGTGAATCAACAGGGCAACCTCATCCGGGTACTTTTCCGGAATCTTCTTTCTCTTCAAAGGACCAAATTCTACAGGGCTGCCGGCCTGCCTGAACCAGGCCTGACCTTCCTTCCATTCGATTCTACCCTGCAAAATGTTTTCTCCCATAAAGAAATCAGCCAAATATTTTGTTGAGGGCTGGAAAAATACGTCTTCTACTTTCCCCTGCTGCAGAATTCTGCCCTGATCCATAACCAAAAGATGTGTTCCAAGCTGCAGCGCCTCATTAAAATCGTGGGTAACATGAATAATTCCCAATTCTTCGTTGTCATGAATAGTCCGCAATAACTCTTTAATAGAACTGCGGGTCTGCGGGTCCAGTGAAGAAAGCGGTTCATCAAGTAAAAGCAGCGGCGGTTTGGACAGAAGGGCACGGGCAAGAGAAACCCGTTGTTTCTCACCCCCGCTTAAAAATTGGGGGTACCTGTCCAGCAAATGGGTTATTCTCATGGCTTCGGTCAACTCGTCCATTCTTTTCATTATGCTTGATTCCAGTCTGTTTTTATGGGACCTGACAGCAAAAAGAATATTATCTTTAACATTGAGAAAAGGAAAGAGCAGACTGTCCTGGTAGGCAAAACCAAATTTTCTGGATTCGGGAGCCAGTGAGGTTATTTCCCTGCCCCGGAGAAACATTTTTCCTCCCTTTGGATACCGCAACCCGGCCAGTGTTTCCAGCAGCATAGATTTTCCGCAGCCCGTGGGTCCCAGGATAACAAGATATTGACTCTCCTCCAATGTAAAACCAATATCACACAGTTGAAAATTTCCTTCCCTGACATGGAGATCCTGCACGGTAAAAAGAGCAGGTTTCAAAATCTTATCACCTCCTGTTTTAGAAAAAACTTCAAAGTAATCAGGGAAACCAGCGCCATCAGCAGCATGACAATGGCTGTTGAAATGGCGAACTTTAAATCCCCCATGGACATGTTCAAAAATATAGCTACCGAGAGGGTTTCAGTTTTCATCCGGGTGATACCGGCAAGCATTGCCGTAGCGCCAAATTCACCAATGGTCCTGGTCCACGTCATAATCAGGCCGTTAATAATCCCGTTTCTGGCTAACGGCAGAGTCACTTTTCCAAAAACATTTCCCGGCGTGTAACCCAAAGTACGGGCGATATTTTCCATGCGGGGGTCAATGCCGTCAAAGGCCTGCTTCATAATCCTCACTGCGTAGGGAGTAGCGATAAACCACTGGGCTATTACAACACCGGAGGAAGAAAAAACTATATCCAGACCCAGCGCAGTTAAAAAACCCCCTAGTACCGGCCCAAAAAGAATCAGCAGGGCTATCCCGCTGACTAACGGGGGAAGGACGATTGGAATATCCAGCAGGGTGTCTACAAAGGCTTTGCCGGGAATTTTGTATCGTGAAAGTATATATGCCGCCGGCAGGGCAAACAGTGCGGCCAGCCCTGTAGCCAGCACGGAAGTCCACAGTGTAAAAAACAGCGCAAAATGAAACTCTTCCTGCCGCAGAACTGTTTTAACCGTCTCCCAGTTGGCGTAGTTCATCAGCCCTCCGATCAGAAGCAGTATAAACAGGACCAGGAAAATGAATAACAGCCAGAAACAACCGATCAGAAGGCTCCGGCTGTTATTCCTGAATGTTGTTCTATTGTTTTGTTCTAAAGCCATATTTTGCGAATACCGCCGGTCCCTCTTCTGTGGCAAATTTCATGAAAGCGTCAGCCTGATCCTTATTGGCGGAATATTTCAAGGTGGCTACAGGAATCTCTTCGACCATATTGATCTTCGGATCGATTTCCACCACTTCAATTTTATCCTTTGACTTTACAGTGTTGCTTATCTCTACAATACCGGCGTTTCCCTGGCCCATCGTGATGGCTGTTACGACTTTGGCCGGAGTTTCCATGCTGGCCAGGATGTTCTTTTCCACTTTTGCGTCGATGCCCGCATTTTTAAAGATTTTAAAAGCAGTCTTACCGATAGCGGTAGCTTCCTTATCCGGGATCACCAGCTTAACTCCATCTTTGGCCAGATCCTCGACCTTGGTTATTTTAGCCGGGTTGTCCTTGGGAGTAATGATTACCGGGGTGACGTAGGCCACCGGCCCGGCCGTATTTTCAATATGCCCGGCCTGCTTGGCTTTATCTACAAAAGACATGTTCCCCGGCAGATAGATATCGCCTTTTTTAGTTGTTTCCAACTGGTTAAGCAGCGCACCAGAGTTGTTAAAGTTCATTTCCACTTTGACGCCCGTTTTTTGCTCAAATTTCTGGGCTAGCTCTGTAACCGGATCTTTCAAGTTCGCGCCCACATATGCATATAAGGATACTGCCTTGGTGGATTCCTCCTTGGGGGTTTCTTTATTTGCACTGCAGCCCGCAAGCGCTGTTACAAAAATAAGTAACAGCAGCATAGCAAAGATTTTTATTTTACTTCTCATATTGATTTCTCCTCTGAATCAAATACTCAATCGATTTTATCGATAACCACCTTAATATCCGCCGGTTTGCCAAAATAGACAGCGGTAGTGACAATGGCGTCAATGCCTGTCCCGGCATATTCACGGGCATTGTTCTGGTTAATGCCCCCGGCGGCAATGACGATGACTCCCGGATGCGCCGCCCTGATTTTCTCAACCCATCCCTTGAGATCCCCGGGGCTGGCTTTGTCGAACTGGATTCCGTCGGCCCCGGCGGCCGCTGCCCTCATGGCTTCATCAAAACTCTCAGCCTCAACAATTATCTTTTTTTCACAGGCTGTTTTTTTAATCTCGGCTATCTTTTCCAAAAGCTCTTCGTAGCTTCCCATAAAGTTCCAATGCTGCCTGAAGATAAGAATTGTTTCGGAAAGGCCCAGCCTGTGAGGATATGCCCCACCAGCCAGGATGGACTTAAGGGAGAGTTCCTTGGTGCCCGGAAATATTTTTCTGGTAGGCGCCACTTCTATAAATGGATTGACTTCCCTGGCATTGTTCAGCAATTGCCTTGTCCTGGTCGCGATGCCGCAGCAGTACTCCAGAATGTTCTGGCAAACCTTCCAGGCCATGTGCAGGTTTTCAGCCTTTCCTTCACCCACAATAATGATCTCCCCTTTTTTCATGACGGCTCCGCTTTCCAAAGACTGGACAGCCTTTATATCCAGCTTCTGAAATATCCGTAAAACTTCTTCCGAACCGGCTAAAACTCCATCCTCTCTCGTAGAAAACATAATCCTGCCCTGCTTCTTGCCAATGCCAAGAAGCATAGTGGTCAAGTCTATGTACGGCACGTCCTCCTTGATAAACTTGTTGATTGTTTCATCTGAGATAAAGACCACTATAAACCTCCTTTCGACTTATTACTTATAATGATATATTGCTCAATTAGCGCTTGTCAATTGTATTTACTGTCTTATGTTATGTTATATTATCCCTGGAATATTCACCATGTGCAGTCTGATATCTTTTCAACAGCATAAACAAACATAAATGCACTACATGAACTGGCTGCCAGGAGAGAAGCCGTTCTAAACATTATTTTTGACTTTTATTTATGATGTATTAGAATAAAACCGAAAGAGAATGTTGTTATACAAGGGTAATTTAATGGATTTTTTACGCTGTATAGTTGAACGAATAACATTTATAAACGAAGATAATGGTTTCTGCGTTATTAAAGTTAAGGCAAAAGGATTTAATAACCTTGTAACTGTTATCGGAACCATGGTTTCGGTAAATGCAGGCTCAATACTCTCCCTTAAGGGGGAATGGAAACACGATAGTAAGTTCGGACGTCAATTTGCAGCCTATGAATGGGAGGAAAGCCTGCCCGCTACCACTTATGGAATGGAAAAATACCTGGGCAGCGGCATGATCAAGGGAATAGGCCCCATATTTGCCAGGAGGATTGTCAAACAATTCGGAGCTGACACATTAAATATTATTGAAGCAGAAACTGTCAGGCTGACTGAGGTCCCGGGCATAGGCAAAAAGCGCATCCAAATGATCAAGTCCGCATGGCAGGAACAAAAAGAAATCAAAAATGTCATGCTTTTTTTGCAAGACCATGGGGTCAATACCTCTCATGCTGTCAAGATATATAAAGCATATGGCAACAACAGCGTCTCCATAGTAAAAACCAATCCTTACAAGCTGGCTGACGACATCCGGGGTATTGGTTTTAAAACCGCCGATAAAATTGCCGCTAAGATGGGATTTGACAAAGAGAGCTTTGTACGATGCAGAAGCGGTATCCTATATACTTTGAACGAGCTTGCGGATGAAGGCCATTGCTATGCGGCAAGAGACCAACTGATTAAAACCGCTAACGAATTGTTAGAGATAGAAGAATGTATTATATCAATCACTCTGGATCACATGTTAAAAGAAAAAGACGTTATATTTGAAGATCCTGACGCAATATATATACCGCCCCTGTTTTTCAGTGAAGCCGGTACGGCAAGAAGGATCTCTGAAGTTTTAAATACTCCCGGCTATAAACCAATCAATGATATAAATAGAATCATCTGCGATTTACAGAATAAAACCGGTATTATTTATGACCAGATTCAGATAAAAGCCATCAACTGCGCTGTGCAGTCCAAAATAATGGTCTTAACGGGCGGACCCGGCACAGGCAAAACAACTATCACATCAGCCATCATATCCGCATTTGCGGAGCGCTGTATGCAGATCCTGCTTGCTGCGCCCACGGGGCGCGCCGCCAAACGCATGACCGAAACAACCGGCAGGGAAGCTAAAACCATACACAGACTGCTTGAATTTAAGCCTCCTGACGGGTACCAGAGAAACAGCGATAATCCCCTGGAAGGCGATGCGCTTATCCTTGATGAAGCCTCCATGATTGATATTGTTCTTATGTATAATCTTTTCAAAGCAATACCGGACCATATGACTGTAATAATTGTCGGCGATGTCAATCAGCTTCCTTCCGTGGGTCCCGGCAATGTGCTGCGGGATATAATTGACTCGGGCGCAGTACCGGTTATTAAGCTTGAACATGTTTACAGGCAGGCAATGGGCAGCGCGATAATCAGGAACGCACACCGTATTAACAACGGAATTTTCCCTGATCTAAAGCCCGACAAGAACGGCAACTTCTTTTTCATTCAAGCCGATGATCCCGCCGGGATACCGGACCTTATAAAACAGCTCTGCACCACACGCCTTCCCGCATATTACAAGGTGGATCCCATTCGTGACATCCAGGTTTTATGCCCCATGCTGCGCGGTGATACCGGCGCCGTTAACATGAATATACAACTGCAGGCAGCGTTGAACAGCAGTACTTTGTCTTTAAGAAGAGGCGGCGCCGAATACAGGCTCCGCGATAAGGTCATGCAGATCAGAAACAACTATGATAAGAATGTATTTAACGGGGATATTGGCATAATATCGGATGTGAACTTGGAGGATAATACCCTTACTGTACGCTTTGACGGCGTTCCAGTTTTATATGACATTTCAGATCTGGACGAAGTTGTTTTGGCCTATGCCACAACTATTCACAAAGCTCAAGGCTCCGAGTATCCCATTGTCATACTGCCGCTTACCATGCAGCACTATATTATGCTGCAAAAAAATCTCCTTTACACAGGCGTAACCCGTGCAAAGAAAGTTGCAGTAATAATCGGAAGCAAAAAGGCTATTGCGTATGCTGTTAAAAATAATAAGGTTATCGAAAGGAACACCGGGCTCAAAGATAATTTAAAAAAATATGCACAACCTGACATAGGCTCCGGTGATAAGATTTTCTAATTCAGGGTAGACCCCATACTAATAATGCAGCGCCATCAGCGCATCTAAAGCTGCCGCATTGATTGGATAATTGACAGGCGAAGATGTAATCAGGGAATGCGCCGCAACCTGGAAAGTGTTCAGTTCATTGGCGGTAAGGCTTTTCTGGATGGCCAGGCCTAAAACATTGATCATTTCCCCCATTGAGTCGCCCCCGTTACCTGGGCGCCAATCAGCACACCCGAGGTCTTCATAAAAATCAGCTTTAAAGTTAACCGACAGGCCGGCTTCCTGCGCTAGTATGGAGTTCGGTGTTACAACTGTCGCCAGTATTACCGCCCCTGCCCTGACATTTACCCCATTATCCAGTTTGACCGCTTCAACCTTTCCCCGGCCGGTAATCTCACAGACTTTCGTTCCTGTCATTACTGCAATGCCGTTTGATCTCAGATCATCTTCCACTGTCCGGCAGACCTCGTCATCGAAAGCGTGCCAAACGCATCTTTGCGCCGCTTCTATCAGGGTAACCTTTTTACCTGCCTTTTGAAGCTGCTCGGCAAACTCTACGCCTGAGAGCCCTCCGCCGATAACAACCACATCCAGAACATCAGTCTTTTTCATTTTAACCTTCCTCTTTAGAGCAGCTTTTAAACAGATTAACGAGCTTTCGCTGCCTGTCCGCGCCAACATCCAGCGTAAAGATATCCTCATCCAGCAAAGCGAGGCCCATGGCGTTCGCTGCAACCGGCTCGTAAATGTTGATCAGAAGCCAGCGGTAATCAGGGCAATAACACTGCAGCAGCGAGATTACTTTGTCAACGTCAAAACTGCCGATAACCCGGTTTTCAATTAACAGACGTCCAAGATAGTAAAACGAATCCAGCAGTTCCAGTATGGTAAGTTTGTGGTAATATAACAATGCAAAAAAGCAGCAGCCGTCCATTAGATCGGTTGCCGCTTTTTTTTAACATTTATATATTAACATTTATATATACTGACAAAGCTTTCAGAAGCCGTCTGGCTTAACGACAAGGTTTTCAGCCTTGGCAAATCTGTAACCACGTATGGAAACGAATTCTATGTCCCCTTACGCACTTTCAGCGAACTGCTCGGAGCGGAAATTGAATACCGGGAGCCAGCAAACCTGTCCGGATAATCCTTCCTGACGAAAATGACAACAAAGTCGTGGTAAGCTTTGCCGGTGATACTGTACTTGCCTGTTCCCTTGAGAATATTGTCAAAGATAATTACAGCTATCCCTTTGCAAACCTCGCCTGTTTCAAAGATTCAGACCTTTCCATGCTCAACCTGGAAAATCCCATTACTGCAAGAGGCATAAAGGTTCCCAAGGAGTATAACTTCCGCATGCGCCCTGATTATATAAAAATATTACAGGACGGCGGCATTGATATTGTCAACCTGGCCAATAATCATACCGGGGACTATAGTACCCAGGGCATTGAGGATACTTTAAGGTACCTTGACGATGCGGGAATAAAACATGTAGGCGCAGGACTGGATCGGGCGGACACAAGAAAACCGGTTGTAATAGAGTGCAAGGGAATAAAGATCGGTTTTTTGGGCTACTACAACAACCCGGATTTTGCAGGCGGGACCAATCCGTTTAACGAAAGAGTTTTAAAATATCCGGCAAGATAATAATCACCGCTTAACACAATAATCGCTTACATCGCCCTGTGGCAATAAGGACATTCTTTTGCTTCGACGGCTGATACTGGTAATACTTCAGAAGCACGAATATGCACTCCCAAATAGACAGCCACACCCTGTGCTATTGCCCAGGCAGTGCGATCCTGAAACTCAGACTGCCTTAACAGCTTTTCTTCCTGTTCGTTACTGATGTAGCCTGCTTTTACAAGACAGGCAGGATATCTTACGGCCTCCAGCAAAGGAATGTTATTATCTCCATGAACGCCATTACCTTTAACGCCGTTAGCAGCCGGGAGCAAGGCATATATTTTATGCGCCAACTGGCGTGAGCGCCCGTCAAAGGTGCTGTATTTTATTTCAGGACCATGCACGGCATGATCTTCATTCTCATTGCAGGCGATGGAGATAAAATTACTGGGCTTTGCTTCTTCAATTATTTCCAGTGTTTCCAGCCACTTAAGAAAATCGGTTTCCTCATCGACACATAAAACCGTATCGTGGTTACATGGAATAATGACTTCCAGTTCGTCAGCCGTATCCAGATAGGCTTTAACACGCAGGGCTATTTCAAGATTTATGCTGCGATCCTTGGCAAAGTTCGGGCTTAAAGTTCCAAAATTCCAATCACCGTAGGCAGTATCAATCACAACAGTCTTTTTAATCTGAATCACCTTCCTTTTTTCAAAAATATCGGCACAAGTCACGAATAAATATACATGGAAAAGATTATTTACGGCCTCAATCAGCAATGATTAAATACCAGGAACCGCAATCCTGTTTGGGTGATATGAAAAAATATCCTTTGAATAAATATTGGGAAGTATGGTAACTATAAAGTATATTTGGAAAGGGGCAGACTATATGAAACAAAAAAAGCTTTTCTACATGTGCGCGGCTGTAATAATTCTTACTATGGCAATTGCTTATTCGGCATTTGCCCTGACCGCAGAAAAAGAAAAGAGCAAACAACAGGTTGTTGATGCTACAGAAATTGACGGTATTATAACAGGCATTAAAGGGAATACGGTTTCAATTAAGGGAGAGGACGGTTTAACAAAGTCTGTTACTTTTAATAATCAGACAATCTTCCAAATCGAAAGAATAGTACAGGCGACACCAAAGGATTTGAAAATTGGAGACGAAATAGAGGTAACAGGCAGCCCTGCTGAAGGATACGGGACTAACGCTGAACGTATCAAGATTGAGGCAAATGATGATCTTGAAGACAATAAAAAAGATAAATAAGATTTACCATTTTTACAACGGTTAAAAAGACAACCACCCCGCAATTTGATATGCGGGGCTTAGTTTTTTCTGGCGCGCTTTGTCTTAAGGGGCTGTGCGGCTTATTTAAATTGGAAATCCTCTAACAGACTGCACATACTGCAATTTAATTTCGGGTACGGGAAGATGGGTAAGGGTGTTGTTGCCGGGAGAAACTTCATCTGAGACAACACCTTTCCCGGGAGGTTTTGTATTGAACCATATTTGAGCTAAAAACGGTGTGTCGGAGAAATTTGTAACAGTATAGACATTTACAAAATCTTTTTGCTTTTTAAAATGATCTTCTTTTTCCGAATTACCGTCCGGCATAATAGAATTCCTCCATCATAAGATATGCAGTCTATATTATGGAGGTATACCAGTAATTGTTACTATTTAGGAAATACTGAGAAGCACACAGCCCAAGGCATCTTTTTTTCTTTTTTTTTACAAATTTAGAGGAAGAACCTTCCTTATGTAGAAATGTAGATTTAATACAAATTATCCAAGGAGGGGGTTCTTTTGGAGTTAAAATATGCCTGTGTCTGTGATTATGCCATAATGGATAAAATGGATAAATTGAGCATTTTAGGAATGTTTGATGGTATTACTTCACTACAGTTTCCAGCTACTCATTCCAGAATGTTCTTCGTTGCCCTATTACAAGCACACCCTTCTGAGATAGGAAACCATCCGGTAAGAATTACTTTAGTAAATGCGGATGGTGAACAAGTTATAGATCCGTTTGAGCAAGAAATTACCGCGACACGGGATATATTAAATTGTAATCTGCTTATTGAAATGGTAGGAATTACTTTTCCAACAGAAGGTACATATTCTTTTGATATTATTCTGGACAATCGTCATGTTGGTTCAGTTCCAATAGCATTAAGATCATCTTGAATTTAAATATGTACAGGCACTGTACCCCAGAACATCGTCATGGTGAAGAAAGCATAGTAATCCGGCAGATTGATAATGAAATCCGGTGAATCCGGCAGGCAAAGGCGCTGGAAATCTGCCAGATCACCAGGTGCAAGTATAGTTTCTACATTTGACCAGCGTTCCTTAAAAAGCTCTGCCAGAGCTCCTTTTACTTCATCATTCAGAGGCGCGCAGACACTTTCAGCAAAGACTCCGGCCTTGACTTCCCTTAACCCCAACTCATTGAACCAGCCCAGCGCACGTAAAAAGTGCCGCTCCGGTTTCGTTCCCTGAACAAAAGGCGCAATGCCGGCTGATGTTGCTCCCAGCCGGGCTTCCAATACGGGATATCCTGGAAGCAGCTTCTCGGAAGACCAAAAAGCGACGGCTACAATACCACCCGGTTTTACGACGCGTACCAGTTCCCTCAATGAGGAAAGCGGTTCCGGAAGAACCAATCCTGCGCAGTCAACGCTCCATGCCCAGTCGAATGTGCTGTTATCAAACGGGAGGCCGGTTATATCCCCTTCCTTAAAAGAAATCTGTTCCGACAGGTCAGCCTTTTTAACCAACTCGTGGCCATAATCAAGCATATCCGCGGATATGTCGAGGCCGGTAACATGTCCGGCAGGCCCTACCTCCCCGGCCAATAACAGGCATTGAAGACCGATTCCGCACCCGGCGTCAAGCCCCCGGCTTCCCTTCGGCAGCCGCAGCGCCATAACCATTTCAGCAAGTATTGACCTTCTTAAGGGATTAGACACCAGCAGGCTCTGTATATAAGACCCGGCAGCCATTATTACCTCCCTTACGGCACTTTTCATATCTACAACTATACGCGCCATGTGAAGGAGTTATACTTATTTTAAAACATTGTTTTCATAAGCGGGCAACCATAAAAAGCTCCTTAAAATCCTTTTTCTACGCAATTATTGCAAATCCCTTTGAAGATATATCTCAAAATTCAAGAAAAACAACTCCGCAAATACGAACCGGGTTCTGTTCAATCCTTGCGGTTTCTTCGCTTAAAAAGCAGGCATATTCCTATATTTAGTAGAAATTTGGGGAAATAATACAAAGTTTAGAGGAAAATAATTTCTTGTGGTGAAGTTAACAAGAAGCGATTTTTTACCAAAGAAATGGATTTCAAAGGGAGCAACCTGAATGTCAACCAGTATCAACATAAATGAAAAAGCCAATCTTATCTGGGCCATTGCGGACAAACTGACCGGGCCTTACAAACCGCACGAATACGGCGAGGTTATCCTGCCGCTTACAGTTATCCGCCGCTTTGACTGCATACTTGAAAAGACAAAGGAAGCCGTAGTACAGAAGAACAAAGAACTGAATATTGCAGTAAAAGATCCTCTTCTGCGCAAGGTATCCGGCTACTCGTTTTATAACATCAGCCCCTTCACCTTCGGCAAACTCCTGGATGACCCGGACAACATTGAAGCAAATTTCAGAAGCTACCTGAACGGCTTTTCTGAGAACGTCCGCAATATTATCGAACGGTTCAAGTTTGACGGCCAGATCAGCTACCTTTCCGAAAAAAACCTTTTATATATCGTCCTGAAAGAATTCACCGACCCCAAAGCCGATCTGCACCCCGATAAAATTTCAAATATTGAGATGGGATACATTTTCGAAGAAATTATCCGCCGGTTTTCAGAAGCTCACAACGAGGACGCCGGGCAGCATTACACCCCCAGGGAAGTAATCGAGCTGATGGTCAACATCCTTTTTGCCGAAGACAGCGGCCTGTTATCAGGAAACGCAGTCGCCAAAACAATCTATGACCCTGCCTGCGGCACCGGCGGCATGCTGACTGTTGCCGAGGACCGCTTGAGAAGCCTGAACAGCAACGCACAGTTAATCTGTTTCGGGCAGGAGATCAACCCACAGACTTATGCAATCTGCAAATCTGATATTCTGATTAAAGGCGCAAACGCCGACTACATCAAAGAGGGCAACACGCTTTCCGACGACCTGTTTAAAGACGATAAATTTGACTACATCCTGTCCAATCCGCCTTTCGGCAGGGAATGGAAAAACGAGAAAAAAGCTGTTGAAGATGAACAGAAGCTCGGCTTTGCCGGCAGGTTCGGGCCGGGAGTCCCGGCAATAGGCGACAGCCAAATGCTCTTTTTGCTGACGGCTATTTCCAAAATGAAAGACATAAAAGACGGCGGCAGCCGCCTGGCCATCATCCACAACGGATCGCCCCTGTTTACGGGTGACGCCGGGAGCGGTCCCTCGGAAATCCGCAGGTATATTATTGAAAATGACCTACTGGAAGCCATCGTCGCCCTGCCCAATGATCTTTTTTACAACACCGGCATCGCGACCTATATCTGGGTGCTGTCCAACAAAAAAGCACCGCACCGCAAAGACAAAATTCAATTAATCAACGCCAACGGGATGTATGAAAAACGCCGGAAGTCGCTGGGCAATAAACGAAACGATATACCCAAATATCATATTGAAGAGATCACCAGAATCTACGGCGATTTTAAGGAAAACGAATTTAGCAAGATATTTAACAACGAGAAATTCGGCTATGCCAAAATAGTGGTTGAGCGGCTGCTTTTGGATGAGGACGGCAAACCTGTCCTAAAAAAAGGAGAGAAACAGCCCGACACAAGTTTGCGGGACACTGAAAATGTGCCGCTGACCGAGGATATCGACACCTACTTTGCCAGGGAGGTCCTCCCTTTTGTCCCGGACGCATGGATAGATAGAAATAAAACCAAAATCGGCTACGAGATACCGTTCACCAGATATTTCTATAAATACACACCTCCAAAGCCGTCAAGCGAAATAATGGCTGAGATTTTAGAAATAGAGAAGGAATTAGACGGCTCGCTGAAGGCGGTGTTTGAATAATTGACCAGGGCGATGAAAGACAGCGGAATCGAGTGGATTGGGAAGATACCTGAAGAGTGGGAAGTAAAAAAAATAAAATATGTCAGCAGTATCACAATGGGACAGTCACCTAACTCAGACGATTATAATATTGAAGGCATCGGGATTCCTTTTTTACAAGGAAATGCTGATTTTACAAATAGATATCCTTTTGAAAAAATCTATTGTGTCAATGCTAATAAATTTTCACAACCATTAGATATTCTCTTTTCTGTTCGTGCTCCTGTTGGAGCAAAAAACATATCAGACAAAGTTTATGCGATAGGACGCGGCCTTTGTGCTATTACGCCAAAACAAATAAACAATAATTTGATGTGGTACTTAATAGATATCATAAATTGTGAGTTTAGTTTCAACGCAAGAGGCTCGACTTATGATTCAGTTACAATTAATGATGTAAATAATTCAAAGATTCCTATTCATTCCCCCACTGAACAAAAGGCTATTGCGGATTTTCTTGATAAAAAATGTGCAGTTATTGACGATACAATAGAAAAGCAAAAGCTGGTTATTGAAAAGCTACATCTTTATAAACAATCTCTCATCACCGAAACCGTAACAAAAGGACTTGACCCCACAGCTAAAATGAAGCCCAGCGGTATTGAATGGATTGGGGATATTCCACAGGATTGGGATATTAGAAAACTTGGAACTGTTGCATCAGTACAAACAGGTCCTTTCGGTAGCCAATTGCATAATAAAGACTATGTTGATGAAGGAACGCCAATCATTACAGTTGAACATTTTGGAGAAATGTATATTATTCATAATGATTTACCCCGAGTTTTAGATGAAGATCTAAAAAGATTAAATAAATACTCACTTAAAACGGGTGATTTGGTATTTAGTCGCGTTGGTTCGGTCGATAGAAGTGTGCTGGTAAGAGATACTGAAAATGGATGGTTATTTTCGGGTCGTTGCCTCCGTGTACGTTTTGATAATTATATAGTTCCACAGTATATAAATTACTGTTTCTGTAAATTAACGTTTAAACAATATATGGGTTTAGTTGCTGTAGGATGTACTATGCCATCAATTAACACAACAATCTTGAATAACATACGAATTGCTGTACCGTCTTTTGCTGAACAGCAAGTCATTGCCGATTATCTTGATACTAAATGTGCAAAAATTGACAGTATAATTATTGGTAAACAAAGACTAATTAGTAAACTAACCGACTATAAAAATTCCCTGATTTATGAATGCGTTACCGGTAAAAGGGAGGTTATCTGATGCCCGACTTTGACCACAAAGAAAAAAAGCTTGAAGAGGCAATAGAACATTACCTGATCACTGAAGGTGGATATGTCAAGGGAAACGCAGGCGCTTTTGACAGGGAACTTGCGCTTGACACAGACACTCTTTTGTCATTCATTAAAACCACCCAGCCGAAAGAATGGAGCAAATACCAGACCATCTACGGCGCCGGCAGTGAAAGGGCATTTATTGAACGATTTTGTAAAGAGGTAAAGCAGTCCGGTCTAATCCGCATACTACGTAAGGGAATCACCGACCGAGGTATCAAATTCCGAACTACTTTTTTCAAGCCGGAAACAAAACTGAATGAGCAGACCATAAAACTCTATGAGCAGAATATTCTTTCTTGTATCCGCCAGCTCCATTACTCAAGCCGCAATAATAATTCCTTAGATATGGTTCTTTTTCTAAACGGCATCCCCATTATTACAATGGAGCTTAAAGACCAGTTTACCGGCCAGGATGTGTCGGACGCTCAAAACCAATATAAATATGACCGTAGCCCCGCGGAACTCATTTTCGACTTCCCCAACCGGGCGTTGGTTCATTTTACGGTTGACCTTCAGGAAGTATATATGACAACACGTCTGGAAGGCGGCAACACCTATTTCCTGCCCTTTAACCAGGGTTCCTGCGGGGCCGGCAATGTCGGCGGGGCGGGCAACCCTACTGCAGAAGATAACTTTGCCATAGCCTACCTCTGGGAAAACGTCTTATATAAAGACCGACTGATGGAAATACTCCAGAAGTTCATACACCTGGAAAAGAAAACGAAAAAAGACAAGTCGGGCAAGGTAACCGAGAAAAAGAGCGTTATTTTTCCCCGTTATCATCAGCTTGACGTTGTCCGCAAACTGCTTGAAGATGTCAAGGACCACGGTCCGGGCAAAAATTACCTCATTCAGCACAGCGCCGGCAGCGGCAAGTCCAATTCAATCGCCTGGCTCGCTCACCGCCTGTCCGGACTGCATGATTACGGGGACCATAAGATTTTTAAGTCGGTTATCGTAATTACCGACCGCAAAGTACTGGACACACAGCTTCAGGATACCATCTTCCAGTTTGACCATAAACTCGGCGTGGTTGAGAGAATCGACAAGAATTCGAAGCAGTTAAGGGATGCTATTAATTCCGGCAAGGCGATCATCGTTACTACTCTGCAAAAATTCCCGGTAATTTATAAAGAGGTTGCCGGGGGCAAAAACAATTTTGCTGTTATTGTTGACGAGGCTCATTCATCGCAGACAGGCGAAGCCGCCAAAAAGCTTAAAAAGGCGCTTGCCGACACAGAAAGCATTTTAGAAGAATACGCAAGGATGGAAAATGAAGATGAAGTAGCCAGGAAAGACGACCAGGATAAGATACTTGACGAATTGGCCACTCACGGCCAGCATAAGAACCTTTCCTTCTTTGCCTTTACCGCCACCCCCAAGAACAAAACACTGCAGGTATTCGGCGACAGGCAGCCTGACGGAAAATATAAAGCGTTCCATATCTACTCGATGCAGCAGGCTATTGAGGAAGAGTTTATTATTGACGTCCTTAAAAACTACATTACCTATAACAACTACTTTAAAATAATCAAAAAGGTCCAGGATGATCCGGAACTGGACAGCTCCAGGGGAGCGATAGCAATTAAAAAATTTGAATCCCTCCACCCCCACAACCTTTCTCAAAAGACTATTATAATAGTTGATCACTTTCGCTCCATAACTAAACATAAAATTAACGGCGGCGCCAAAGCGATGGTTGTTACCGCCTCACGTCTGCATGCGGTCAGGTACCTGAACGAGTTCAGGCGTTACATCAAAGAAAAACAATATGGTGACCTGAATGTCCTGGTAGCTTTTTCAGGCGCTGTCAACGACGGAGCAGAGTA
This sequence comes from Desulfotomaculum sp., assembly GCA_003513005.1. Classification (NCBI taxonomy): domain Bacteria; kingdom Bacillati; phylum Bacillota; class Clostridia; order Eubacteriales; family Desulfotomaculaceae; genus Desulfotomaculum; species Desulfotomaculum sp. The sequence continues at coordinate 11,927 of DOTD01000014.1, read as the reverse complement.
TACCGAGGAAAAACTAAACAAAACCGCTGACGGGAAAACAATCAAAGAAAACCAGCTACCCAAATACTTTGAGTCGGACGAATTTAATGTGTTAATCGTAGCCGAAAAGTACCAGACAGGGTTTGACGAACCGCATCTGCACACTATGTTCGTTGACAAAAAATTATCGGGCGTGAAAGCCGTCCAGACTTTGTCCCGGTTAAACCGTACCATGCCGGGCAAAGAAGACACATTTGTGCTTGATTTTGTAAATAATGCTGATGAGATAGAAAAATCTTTTGAGCCCTATTACAGGGCGACCATCCTGTCTAAGGAAGCAGATCCTAATTTAATATACAATTTGAAAAATAAGCTGGATGATTATCATCTCTGGCAGCAATCAGAGATTGAGCTTTTTGCAAACATCTATTATAAAACTGCGGAGCAGGAAATACCTGATCTGGGCAAGTTGGCGTCCTCGCTGCAGCCCGCCCTGGACCGCTTCGCCGCCAAAGACTCCAAAGAGCAGGACGATATAAAAACAGGACTGGGCCGTTTTGTGCGGCTTTATTCGTTTATTACGCAGGTATGCAGAATGTTTGATAAAGAAATACAAAAGTTCAGCGTTTATGCTAAGTTTTTACTTAAACTGCTGCCCAAGGGGAGAATCGAAAAAATATTAATAGATGATAAGATACTGCTGGATAAGTATAAACTGACAAAGGATTTCGAGGGCAGCATTCTGCTCAAGGATAGTCCCGAACTGTCACCCCCGGAAGGAAATATCGGCGGCAAGGGCAAGATAAGTGAGCCCCTGTCGGTGATTATCCGGAAAATCAACGAGCGTTTCGGCACCAGCTTTACTGAAATGGACAAGGTCCTGGAACAGTTGACCCAGGATTTTATGGCTGATGAACGCCTGGTTGACCTGGCTAGAAACAACCCTCAATCAACCTTTGAAAAAATATTCGAACAGCAATTCAAAGATATTGCCGCACTCCGTTATGAGCAAAACGATGAGTTTTTTATAAGGATGTTCAAGGACGAGGAATTTATGAACGAGGTAATAAAACAGATGCTACCAGAAATTTACCGTAGACTCAGAAAAAATAACAGAAAGATGTTCAAATGAAGAAACAACTATTCGGCGAGATAGCTATACTATTTTTAGAAATATACTGGAAATTTGCACACAGAACATGAGGAGTTGGAGCCCTAAAAAGAATGGTGAGTACCTAATCATCCAATTGTTGCCGCATTCCTTCTCGGCAAGCAGGTACCTATCCTTTTATTCAATGCTTTTACCCCCGGTGTAGTTGGCCTAAATCCTGCCCAGGGGGAACATCTTTTATTGTATTTTGCAAAACGGCTGGAGGAAAGCTTCAGCGACAGATCGTACTAGCCGGAATCCTAATCTCATGGACCATTCTATTAAAATGGAAGCATTTGCTGAAGTTATATGTATCTTCTAAGCTGATCATTTGTTGTAATAGTTTACTTTTCAATTCTGAATTGTGACTGATAATGCAAACCCAGAAGCCCCACGACCGATAGACGAATTCTCTAGTTTTAATTCTTTCGTTAACATTCTTTTTGCTGTCACTCTAATTTCATCACTTAACTGCTTTATGGGTTGTTCATCTTCAAACTAATTTCCTTCCGGAAAGCCTATTCTCAATTCCAAAATATCTGTATTCCTATCGCCCATTAATTAACACTCCCTTCGAAATAGAATACCTTTGGTTTTTAACTTGTATATTTAAGAATGTAATATTTAAAACAACCCCGCAAATCCTTGCGGGGCTTGGTTTTTCTGGTGCGCCCGGAGGGACTCGAACCCCCGACACGCGGTTTAGGAAACCGCTGCTCTATCCACCTGAGCTACGGGCACATTATTAAATTTATGATTTATTATAGCATAAAAACCCTGTACAGGCCAAGGTCGTCCTGACGTTATACGAAAATATGGCGGAGAACCGCCAGAAGAATTACGCCGGGAACCTGCAGCACACCTGCGGTAAGCATGGTTACGGGATTTATGGCCACTCTTAATCCGGCCTGGCTTAATAAAAAGTTGGAAACATATAGCAAAACGCCCCCGATAACAAAATAACTGGCTAAATGATAGACTAATTTTAAAGGCTTGAGCATAAACGGCCCCATTAAAAGCAAACCGAACAACCCGGCCAGGCAGATTAAGGCTATCTTCCATTCCATTTCCCGTCACCTCTGATAAATTTTTAGACAAGCTTTTCTTTATGTATGCTTATGAGGCGACTTGGAATATTATTCCTTAATCTACTCTATTTCACGCCTTCCTTCAAGCGCTCTGGTCAGGGTAACTTCGTCGGCATATTCAACACTTGCTCCCATGGGCAGGCCGTAGGCCAGGCGGGTTACTTTTATTCCCATGGGTTTGATTATCTGGGACAGGAATAAAGAGGTGGCTTCACCTTCAAGATTGGGGTTGGTCGCCAGGATGACCTCTTTAATTGTCCCCTCCTGTAGCCTGTTTAAAAGCTGTTTTACGGTAAGTTCGTCGGGACCGATATTGTCGCGGGGAGAAATAGCGCCGTGCAGGACATGGTACATCCCCTTGAAGCCCCTGACTTTCTCTATCGCTGAAACGTCTTTGGGTTCTTCAACTATACACAAAATATCCCTGTTTCTCCGCTGATCGCTGCAGATTTGACACAACTGGGTATCGGTCAGGTTGGAGCAAACGGAGCAGTAACGGATATTTTTTCTGGCTTCCAGCATGGCGGATGCCAGGTTTTGAGTTACCTGCGCAGGGGCGTTTAGCAGGTAAAGGGCCATGCGCTGCGCGCTTTTCGGACCTACACCCGGCAGACCGGCAAGTTCATCAATTAAGCGGGTAATCGAGGCTCCGTAATACTTCAAATTAAGACCCTCTCCTAAAAGAGCCCGGGCAGTTTAAGACCACCTGTAAGCTTACTCATTTCGTTGTTGACCATATCCCTCGATTGGTTGAGGGCGCCGTTGACCGCCGCCATAATAAGGTCCTGAAGTATGTCAACATCTTCAGGGTTAACCGCTTCCGGCTTTATTTCTATGGAGAGCAACTCCTGCTTCCCGTTTACTACCGCTTTAACCACGCCTCCGCCGGCGGTACAGTCAACCGTCCTGTTGCCCAATTCCTCCTGCATCCTGGCCATATCGGCCTGCATCTTCTGGACTTGTTTCATCATCTTGTTCATATTCATGGACACTGGCTATATCCCCCTAACAAATAAAATCATCTTGCATTCAATCGGGCTAACGCTTGTCGTCTATATTTAATCCAAACAGGCCCAGTGTGTCGCCGGTGCTCAACTCCTGTTCCCGCTTTGGCAGATTATAATGTTCCGGCGGTTTACCGCAGGTCAGGCGGAGATGCAAATCCTGTTTAAAGAAAGAAGTTACCAGTTTTAGAACCGCCTCCATTTTTTCTGTTGTTCCCAAATACTCCTTTAAAATTTCATTTTCTCTTGAAAAAGCGATTGTCAGGCAGCCTTCCTTATACTGTTCAGGCCAGCTTTTCGACAGGTACATGTAAATCGGCAAATTTGTTTTTTTGGTTATCTCAAGAAAATCAGCCCATTTTGAGGATATCTGGCTGAAGACTACTTTATCATCTGTGGCTTCAGGAGCTTTATTGATTTCCTCCTGTTCCAACAAGGGGTTTTCATCAACTCTAACTTCCTGCACCCTTTCGGCTGCTGCAGAAATTTCCAGTTCTGACAGGGATTTTTGATCCGCTCCGGGTACAGCCTGGTCAGACTGGTCCACGGGTGTTTTCCTGGCTGGTTTTTTCCGGCCGGCAGTTTCCTTCTTTGGAGGCTTGTCTTCCTTTATTTCCTTTATTATTTCTTCAACTATTCTCTCTGTTTTTTCTTCAACAGCCTTTTCTTCCTTGATGTCTGCTTTTTTAGCGGCAGAATATCCGTTGAAAGCGGATTTACGGATTAAATCAGAGATTTCCTCCAGTCTTACAACCCGCTGGACAAGGTCTAGATCAGGGCCGGAAGCTGCTGTCTGCGCGGCCCGGATCAGCGCTACTTCAAGAAGAATCCTGGGTTGAGAGCTCCATTTCATTTCCTGCTCGGTTTTGCCAAGCAGCTGCAGCAGGCCGAGCAGTTGCTCCCGTCCTAATATACCGGTTATGCCGGCGATACGTTCCCTTTCAGTTAAGCTTAACTCCTCCTTTGCATTGGGAGAAACAAGCTGTAAAAGTATTTTCCTTAAAAAGGCCATCAGCTCGCGGACAAAGGTGCGCAGATCTTTCCCCTGTTCCACCAGGGAGTTTACTATTTCAAGAAGGAGTTTGGTATCCCCCGAGCCAAGCGCACGGGCAGCCTTGTCCAGCAAATCTTCCCTTACCGTACCAAGAAGCTGATGAATGTCGTCGAGTGTAACTTTGCTGCCTCCTAAAGCGCTGACCTGATCCCAGATACTCAGGGCATCCCTTAAGCTTCCTTCTGAATAGCGGGCGATCAGGTAAAGGACGCCTTCTTCCGCCACGGCCTTGGTTTCCGCAATGACCTCCTGCAAACGGCCCAAAATATGCTGACTGCTCAGCCGGTGGAAATCAAACCTCTGGCAGCGCGACAGAATGGTCAGGGGAACTTTATTGGGCTCGGTTGTGGCCAGAATGAATACAACATGAGAAGGGGGCTCTTCCAACGTTTTGAGGAGGGCGTTGAATGCTTCCGTGGTGAGCATGTGCACTTCGTCGATTATATAAATCCTGTATTTGCCCGAAGCAGGCGAAAAACCAATCTTATCCCTCAATTCACGGATCTCGTCAATCCCCCGGTGCGAGGCGGCGTCAATTTCAATAACATCCATGGAAGCGCCTGTTGTTACCTCCCGGCAGTTCACACACACATTGCAGGGTTCAGCGCCGCTCCGCTGACGGCAGTTAAGAGCCTTGGCCAGGACTTTGGCGGTGCTTGTCTTACCTGTTCCCCTAGGACCGCAAAAAAGATAGGCGTGACTTGCTTTTTCCGCCAAAAGGGCGTTCTGCAGTGTTTTTGTAATATGCTCCTGGCCGACTATCTGCTCAAAAAGCTGAGGCCGCCACTTTCTATATAAAGCGAGATATGCCATATTAAAAAAATCCTTCCTCTTTCATCTTTAAAGGAAAGGAAGAGTTGCAAAAGGTACTATTATTACAAAGAACCACCTTTATAGGCAGCTCTTTTTAAAGATACTGGCCGTGCACCTGCCTCCGTGAAATGGCTTCCGGGCGAAACCTGTACTGGTTTTCTCTTGCCAGGCAACCTTGCGGCGCCCGGAGGTTCTTTCTTAGTGCTGCTTCCGTCAAGACCTGACACGGTTCAAAAGTCTCCGCCGCGCAAGACCCAACCGTCATCGCTCCTCGTAAACAGGCCGGACCCCACAAGTCATACCCTCGGGCAGGAATTCAACCCCGCTATAGCGGGTTGCGGGTTCAGGGCACCGCTACCTCCCCGTCTAGCACGGCCATATTTAATCAGTAACCTTTTACCAAAAAAGCTGTGGCGGAGAGAGAGGGATTCGAACCCCCGAGACAAGTTTTATGCCCGTCTACTCGCTCTCCAGGCGAGCGCCTTCGACCAACTCGGCCATCTCTCCACGTGGTCTACTATTGTTTTTAACCTTTTAATCCATCGTTTATTATACATTCGATTATGGCTAAATGCAAGTATTTGGCGCGCCTGTCGAATCTGCCGCAGTGTTCAACAAACTTGAATTTTTGTCCTTTGTGTAATAAACTTTTAGCAGAAAAAACCACCGGCATTGAGATGAAAAAATCCAGAAAGGAGCCAGACCGTGTCCGAAATCCTAGGCAAGCTTGAAAAACCGGAGGCTGAGCAATTCAAAACGGGGCGAAAATTATACCTGGTACCTTTGGCCTTTGCCAGAAAAGACTCACCGAAAGAATATGTTGAAAAGGTCGAGCAATATTGGAAACAGGTAGGAGAACACCTTGCAAACCTTGAGGGGAAGATCGGAAAGATAAAAAAAATCTACCATGAATCCAATTCCTTCAGCGGTGAACAAGGTTTGAGCACTATCCAGCAGATCAATGAAAAAGTCTACCCTTTGATTAAAGAAAAGTGTGATCAGGGCGCAGAAATGCAGGCGACGGAAGATCTGGAGCTATTTACCCAAAGTCTTGACTGGGGCAATTGCCTTCGTGTGGTGATGACCCAAACTGCATTCGAAAAAATTTCAGGGTTCTTCTGGGATATCAGTACAAAGAGGTTCAACCACATAGCTAAACAAATTGATGAAACTCTCGGGGAAAACGAAGCCGGCGCTTTGTTTATCAGTGAGGGACATTCAGTGCAATTTTCTTCCAATATACAAATATTTTATGTCTCACCGCCGGTTTTAGATGAAATACGCCGCTGGTTCCGTGATCAAGCAAAAGAAAATGACTTCGCAGATCAAGATTCATGACCTGCTGTAAAAGCATGACCGGACATAAAGTCTATAAAGAAGCGCCAGTATCACGGCGCTGGCAGAATATGTAATGCAGTCAATAATCAACGTTTTCCATGGTGGAAAATTCCATGGTGGAAAAATATCTTTGTGCTTTACTTTTTAAAAAAGAAAAGGTAAAATGGTAATGCTCAAATAACAGGTCTGAAGAGGTTTATTTCTCATCTGCCAACTGCCTTAAGCTAAGGAAGTCAAGGTCTGAGTGAATCCTCCAAACCTTTTGGGCAAATAATATTTAGGAGGATTCTAATGTACGAAGACAAGACCCTGACTTGTCGTGAATGTGGCGTGGAATTTATTTTTACTGCCTCGGAACAGGAGTTCTATGCGGAAAAAGGTTTCGCCAATGAACCAGGCCGTTGCCCCCAGTGCAGAGCCGCCCGCAAGCAGAGGAAGAATTCCGGCGGCGGTTTTGGCAGCCGCAACGCTCGTCCTAATCGTGAGATGTATACAGTAATCTGCGCCGCATGCGGCTGTGAAACACAGGTACCTTTCCGTCCAAGTGAAGACCGGCCGGTTTATTGCCGCGATTGTTTCACTAAGAATAAGAACCGCTACTAAATTAAAATTAAAAAATCAGCTCCTTTACCACATGGTAAAGGAGCTTAATTTTTTTCCGGAAGAAAAAGCTTGATCAGCGGTTGTTTCTCTTCAGTCTTAAAGTATTCAGCAGACCTCCCCATTGCCCCAACTAAAAAATATAGTTTATAATTTACAAAACAAGACCTGAAAAACCAACATATTGCTCATAAATATTTATTAACAGGAGGATTTTATGCAGATAGGCCGTTTTCAAGACAAGACAGAAACATTCTATGGGGTGATCAAAGGAAACCAGGTATTGCCGTTGGATGATCCTTTTATTTCCTTGGAGCCCCGGACCGGAGAAAAATACAACCTGGAGGAACTTGAAATTCTAGCCCCGTGCCTGCCCAGCAAGGCTGTCTGCCTGGGCCTTAACTACCGCGACCACGCAGAGGAATTCAAGCTGCCGCTCCCTGAAGAACCGCTGCTCTTTTTAAAGCCGTCCACATCTGTGATAGGTCACCTTCAACCAATTGTCTACGCTCCCTGGAGCCACCGGGTGGATTACGAGGCTGAACTGGCCGTGGTAATAAAAAAGACAGCGCATAATATCAGGGAAGCGGAGGCAGCCGAATATATACTTGGATATACCTGCGCCAATGATGTTACTGCCCGGGATTTGCAGGGCAAGGACAAGCAGTGGACAAGGGCCAAGTCCTTTGATACTTTTTGCCCTCTGGGTCCGCATATTGAAACCGATCTGGATCCCGACAACCAGGAAGTCTTTCTCTATCTCAACGGAGAATTAAAACAGCATTCTTCTACAAGCCGGCTGATCTTCCCGGTAGCGACCCTGGTCGCCTTTATTTCCAGGGTAATGACCCTTTTGCCCGGAGACGTTATTCTTACCGGCACACCTTCCGGTGTGGGCAAGATGAAACCGGGGGATGTCGTTGAAGTGGTTATTCCCGGGATAGGCCGCCTGAAAAACCAGATGGCTCCTGTGGAAGATATCCCGGATTAGTTCGAGTATTTTTTTAAATAATCTTCACGAATGGGGTAAAAGGCGTCAATTACTTTGCTGTCAGATATCGCCTTCGCTGAATGCTTTGCATTCGGGGGGATAATAACTACCGAGCCCGGTCCAAGCATCTTGGTAACATTTTCGACAGTCAGCTCAAATTCGCCTTCTATTACCGTTGTCACCTGTTCATGAGGGTGGGAATGCTCCTGCAGTGAAGAGCCTTCTACAATAGTCCAGTGCGCAAAAGTCATGTGCTGCGAATGGATGAACTTAACCCTGAAGCCCGGGATGACTTCTATTTCGGGTATTTGGCTGAGGTCTTTAAAATCCACAGCATTTTCTCCTTTAAGCTAGTTCTTCAGCTTCTTGACACGCTTTTCGATAATACTTCTTAATAGATTTCTGATTATCAGCGCTTAGGTCATCGACTTCCATCTTCGAATCTCCCAACGACTTGAAATATCAGCGCTTATCATTAATCAGCCATACTCTTACCGCCCGTCCGTCTTTTAATTTGTAGCAGCCCTCCAGTGATTTTACCTGTGAATTTCCTTTTGTTATCTTTGCAGAAACTGCTTCAACGTCAAGATTTATTTTAAAATCTGCCCTGCCGTCCCAGTCAAAATCCACTTCCTCACTGATGCCGGGTGGGAGATTTTTCAGGGGTGTCCAGTCAACCTGCACAAAGCCTTCTTTTTTCTCTCCAAACAGACCGTCAAAAACGGGCTGATGTATTTGCGTTTGATATCCTCCATGTTCAACGACGTGGATGACATCCCCGCCGTTCATCCAGGGGGAAACTTTTAACCCGGTTGCCGCAATTAGTCCGCGGGAGAAAAAATCCATCCCTACAAACGTGGCTATAGCAACCGGGATAGCCAGCGCGGCCAAACAATATCCTATTATGCTTAATGATATATATGGCGCCGAAGATTAAACTTCTATACCGCATTATCGAAAAATAAAGTCCTGCCGCCCAGGCAAGCAGGGCAAAAAGCAGGTATCCTGCCAGCCGCCCACCCAAAAACTGCCCCAGGAGGATATAATTTTTCGGTATCTTTTCCCCTTCTCCCAGAAGGTAGGGTAAAAACACCGGCGCACAGTTGGCAAGGCATGCGGTTCCGCTGGCCAATCCAAGAAAGAACCCTTGAACTACCATTATCTATCGCCGCTCTTTTTAATAATTAATTCAGTTAATTATATCACAGTTTTGTAGTTGGCTTGTTTCTATGCAGCACAGCGTTCTCACCAGCGTTAAACATTCTTCTGCTGCATGTTCCGTACTTTTACAAAGCTGTCTTCGGATTCTTCAGGGTTAAGGTAGTTAAGCGGCTTGCAGATAATTTCATTGGCCCTGAGCCTTCTAAGGCGCGGGGATGGCGCCGCCTGCATAACAAGCGCAGTATCGGAACCTCCGCCCGTGCCTGCGATGGCGATGACTTTTTCGCCGCTTGTTAATAGGCCCGCGTCCGAGGCCATCAAAGTTATCTCAAAACAAACCTTGACGCCCTGGCTAAAGCAGCGCAGTAGATTTGCCATCAACGCCGGAACGCCGGATCCATAAAAGTTATCGGTATGAAAAAGCATTGTGCCAAAATGCGCCTCGTGACCGGCTTCCTTGATGGTGTTGACCAGTTCTTCCGGAAAGTAGTTTTTTTCTCTGAAGCCGAACTGATGAGGAATAACAATTATTTTTACACCCTGGTCTTTAAAAAAATCCAGCGCTTTGACGGCGGTTGCGCCTGTGGTGGACGCTATAACCAATTTTTTTATATCCCCGCCGCGCAGCCTTTCCTCCACCAGTTCGAATGTCTTCAATGTATTTTCAGGCCCGATGTCTTCAAAATAAACTGTTCTGCTTTCCATCTTTAAGCTCCCTAAAAAACATACTTGGGGAAATTACTTGGAACTAAACACCTTCAAATCTTGAAAAGGATAGTAACAAGCAATAGCCTTGCCAATTATATTTTCCTCAGGGACAACTCCCCAGGACCTGCTGTCATAGCTTTCGTTTCTATTGTCTCCCATTACGAAATAACTGTGATTATCAACTTCATAAGGTCCAAAATCCGATCTCATTTGCTCCTTTAAATAGGGTTCGCTCAAAGGAGCGCCATTTATGAAAATACATCCGTCTTCAATACAAATCACGTCACCTGGGAGACCGATCACCCTTTTTACAAGATCTTCTTTCAGGCCGCTTTCCGGTGTGGGTTTAAAGACGACGATATCCCCTCTCTCCACATTCTTGAACACTTTTTCAACTATCAGCCTGTCACCTATATTTATGGTAGGGATCATGGAGCCGGACGGAACCCAGCGGGCGTCGGCAATATATGTTCTCACAACAAGGGAAAGGACCAGCGCAAGAACTATAGTCCCCAGGTAATCCAAAAAAATTTTTCTGTTCATACAAAGCGCTCCTTTATTCTGCGGGTATTAACTCTTCACATTATATCAAAACTTTGCTTAAAGAGGCCTTAAAATTTGTTTCTATACCAGGGAGGTCTACTGCCTACGTGCTTAATAACCGCCTCTTCTGCTTGTACGAACTCGTTCACCCTCGGGCTCGTTCAAACTTAAGCGCTTATGCGCCTCTAGAGTTGCATTAGCAGCATGGATGTCTATCTATTTCTAAATGTAAGGAACAGAAGCCGTATGTATGTAATCGCCGGTTTAGCTAATCGCGCTTCATCGCTTCTGCCCTGAGTTCTTTCGGCATAAGCTCAATTGCGTATCTTAACGCTGTCCGGGGCATTATTCTTTTATTTCTCACCACATAGTTAAAGACTTCCCTTTGATTCAGCCGGCTCGCCTCTTTTAACAACCATCCGTATCCTTTTTGGACCAAGTCATCATCATCCTGCAATAAATCATCTGCAATTTCAAAAATGTCGGCCAGATATTCCCCTTTCTTTGCCGGTATGATCAAAGAAACGGCGGCAGCTCTTTTCAGCCACCCGTTCTTTGATTTTGTCCAGTTCTTTACTTCTTTCAGGCTTTCCGGAAATTTTTCAATGAAGCTCCCCACGCTGTGGTTGCAAAATCCATCGCATTTTGCCCAGTTATTGATAAATTTTTCAATCCAGCTTTCAAAAGTTTTTAAATCTCCCGGTTCGAATTTATCTGCCAGCTTTGGGCGCCAGGATGATACAATAAATGCCTCTTCAGTAAAATCAGACATGTACAGTTCCTCGCAGAACTTAAAGATATCTTTTTTCTCAAGTGTTTTAACTTCTTTCCAGTATTTGTTGGCTATCTTCCCAACCAGACCCGTTTTCACTCCATAGCATTTTACCTCTTCCTTAAAAAACCTTTGGAAGCTCTTTTTTATTGAATCATCTGCGCTATTCTCAAGGTCAGCCCTTATTCTCTGAATAATATTGTTCACTTTGATCCTCTTTTCCGGTTTTTCTCTTGGAAACTTTCTCAAACAGGATGTTAGTGTTATTATAACTTAAAGCAGTAAGCATAGTTGATTATTAGAATTCTTATTGTACAATAAATTTAATTCCCGGAAAAACATCCGGTCTTTATTTTTTTCAAAAAAGGAGATTATCTGAGTTAATAATATGCTTTCCAAAAAAAATGAACTTAAGAAAACGCTCTTTTCATTGAAACCTCATGAACATATCTGTTTAATATTTGAAACACTGGAAGAATGGCGCAATATAATTATACCCTTTATCATAACAGGCCTGATGAAAGGTTAAAAATGTATCTATATCACCGACGTAAACAGTTCCAATAGAATCCGCAAGCTCGTTTATGAGGAATGGAGCAACGCTTCTATCGCAGAAGAATCAGGCCAGTTAGTTATACTTGAAGCAAAAGACTCATACACAAAAGATGGTCTTTTCGATCCTGACAGAATGATAGCGCTTTTAACTAGTACTACAGCGATGAGTAT
>DOTD01000013.1 GCA_003513005.1 Desulfotomaculum sp. | reverse complement strand
TTTGGAGGGGAAAGTTGGGCTAACTGAAGATTCGGCAGCCCACCTGGGAAAAGTAAAAAGGCCTTTACGGGTAGTGGATCAATGGATGTATCATTCCCGGCTGTACGCTGCAGCAAGTCTGGCAATCACCCGGGAGAACCTGGAACTGATTCAGCTCAACTCCTTCGGCTGCGGGCTTGATGCCGTGACGACGGATCAGGTCGAGGAAATCTTAAGCCAGCATGACAAGCATTACACCTGCCTGAAAATAGACGAAGTAAGCAACCTGGGCGCCGCCAAGATCAGAATCCGTTCTTTTAAGGCCGCCGTAGAAGACAGGGCGGCCAGGGCAAAAATTGCGGAACAAGCGGCGGCAACAACCGGAAGCAGAATTATCTTTACGAAAGAAATGAAAAAAACAAATACAATTTTATGCCCGCAGTTTTCGCCGATCCATTTTAAATTCATTGAAGGAGCATTCCGATCGGAAGGATACAATCTGGTCTTGCTGCAGAAAGCCGATCAGGACGCCGTCAACGAAGGCATCAAATATGTCAACAACGACGCCTGTTACCCGAGCATTATGGTTGTGGGGCAGCTCATCCAGGCCCTGAAATCCGGGAAATACGATTTAAACAGCACTTCCGTGGCCATAACCAAGACGGGCGGAGGATGCAGGGCAACAAACTATATCAGCTTATTAAGGAAGGCCCTGCAGGATTCCGGTTTTGGCAAGATTCCCGTTATATCTGCTAATATTGCGGGACTAGAGAAGAATCCGGGCTTTCAAATAACCCCCCGGTTATGGAGAAAAGCCCTCATGGGACTGACCTACGGCGATCTGCTGATGCGGGTCCTGCACAGGGTCAGGCCTTATGAAGCAATCCGGGGCTCGGCTAACGCGCTGTTTGGAAAATGGGTCGAGATCTGCAACGAACATCTCATTCACGCTGATTCGGGCAGCTTTAAGAAGTATATCCAACAAATCGTCAGGGATTTTGACCAGTTGAAAATCAGTAATATAAAAAAGCCGCGGGTGGGTGTAGTTGGAGAAATTCTGGTCAAATACAACCCGCAGGCTAATAATTCCGTCGTCCAGGTACTGGAAGACGAGGGAGCGGAGGCCATTGTGCCGGACATGATGGACTTTTTCATCTACTGCGCCTACGACCTTACTTACAAACACCATACCCTGGACGGCAGCAGAAGGCAGTATTTCAGCGGCAAGGTTTTCATCAGCCTGCTGGAATTCTGCAGAAAGGAAATGAAAGCAGCCCTGGAACGAAGCGAACGTTTTGACCCCCCGCCTTCAATTTACACGCAGGCGGAAAGAGCCAGCAGAATACTTTCTCTCGGGCGCCATACCGGCGAAGGATGGCTTCTGACAGCGGAAATGATCGGGCTGATTGAGCACGGAGCGCCCAATATCGTCTGTGTCCAGCCTTTTGCCTGCCTTCCCAACCACGTTACCGGAAAAGGGATGATTAAGGATCTAAGAAGGCATTACCCGCAGGCAAATATTGCGGCGATTGACTATGATCCCGGCGCCAGCGAGGTAAATCAGCTCAACCGGATTAAATTGATGCTCTCCATCGCCTTTAAAAACGCCAACCATTTATCAAAAAAATTCCTGCTCAACCTCAGCAGCCAATCCAATCAAACGATTACCGGCAGCCTCGTCTAGCTGAGCCGTTCACGGCTCCCGGCGCGCTCCATGCCCAAACGAGCTATGTGTTCCTCATTAATTTACGGCTTTGTCAAGACCAACCTGTGTATTCTCACCAACACTAAAATTGGAACCCTTACTAAAGTATGAATATGTGAATGAAAACCGTTTACCGCTTCCGCATGGTGGTGGTCATGGTGCTTATCATCGTGCCGGTGACGATGTTCATGTTCCAGGGAATTATGAAGATGCAGATGTTCATGCTTTTCGAATAAAAGGAGTGCAGCCCCTAAAACCATAATAGGTAAAGAAGTGATGAATAAAATACCCGGTATTTCATGGAATAGAATTATTGATAACAAACTTCCTAAGAATGGTGCTGTACCAAAAAAAAGCACTTGTCCGAGCTGCTCCCAGTCCACGCATAGCGAGGATAAAGAACACGATACTTAACCCGTAACTGAAAAATCCCAGTACCATTGCTTTTAGTATTGTTATAATTCCCGGGAAGGAGTTGTTCAAAGCAAGGGACAGCAGTAAAGAAAAACTCCCTGCGCTAATTCCTTTAAGCATTACAATCACTATAGGATCTTTAGCAGAGATATTGCGAGTAAAGTTGTTATCTAATCCCCAGAAAAGACATGCTCCTAATATACCTGCCGCACTAAGTGAAATACCCCACACACCGCCTGGGTTCAATGAAAGCATGATACTTGCTGAAGTGATAAAAAAAATAGCCAACCATACCTGTTTACCGATTGCCTCCCTAAATATTAAAGCAGCTATTATGGTTGTAGCAACTCCTTCGAAGTTAAGCAAAAGGGATGCAGTAGCTGCAGGTGTGTAACGCAACCCAAACAGTAGGACTATTGGAGCGGCAACCCCACCAGATAGTACGGCGCCAACAAGTCAGGGAAAATCGTACTTAATTAAAACAATGGAAGTTGTATTCAAAAACATCCCTCTTAAGATTTCCTCAAACTAATAGTTTGTTAACACAAAATCTACATAATAACTGATTTCTATGGTATATTCTTCCCAGAGGGGAGGAGTATGCCTTGCCAAAAGTAAGATATCGTGTCCGTCTTTCCGAGAGCGAACGCAAAACACTTTTACAGATTATCTTCAAAGGCACAGCTTCAGCCAAATCTATCATGCACGCTAATGTACTGCTGGCCGCCGATGAGAACGCCGAAGGCGCCAAAAAGAGTGAAGCCGAGATCGCGGAACTCTTTCATGTCCACCCGCGAACTGTCCATACTGTTGCGGCAGCAGTATTTCAGAGCACGGGCTTCAGGTTGCAATCGACAGAAAGAAGCGCAGTACACCGCCGGTTGAACCCAAGCTTACCGGAGAAGTGAAAGCAAAGATCATTGCGCTCAGTTGCAGTGCTCCACCATCGGGGTGGTCCAGATGGACATTGAGATTATTGGCCGATAAGGCGGTCGAGCTGCAGTACGTTGACAGCGTTTCCCATGTAGCAGTGGGACGGCTTTTAAAAAAACGAACTCAAGCCCCATCTCCGTAAATGCTGGTGCATTCCACCTAAACAGAACGCCGCCTTCGTTGCTTGCATGGAAGACGTTTTAGATCTGTATCAGAAACAATATTGCAGACTGTATCCGGTCATCTGCATGGATGAAAAGCCGTACCAGCTTCTTGCTGAAACCAGAACACCGATCCCGATGAAACCGGGAAGGCCTGAGTGTCAGGACGGTGAATATGTCCGCAACGGAACCTGCAGCATCTTTGTCTTCACAGAACCATTGGCAGGCTGGAGGCATGTAACGGTCTGTGAAAGAAGAACTCGGATTGACTGGGCAAATCAAGTCCGGGAACTGCTTGAGGTTCATTATCCAAAAGCACAATTGATTTCCTTCGTCTTGAACTGGCGGTTTGGGAAACCGCAAGAAATAGAAATCAAAAAGGTATTGACTGGCAATTTACAACTACTGATGCAAGAACTAAATTAAAGCGGCTTTATCCACAGTTTAAGAGTTAACAGGCTACT
The DNA here is from genome assembly GCA_003513005.1 of Desulfotomaculum sp. Classification (NCBI taxonomy): domain Bacteria; kingdom Bacillati; phylum Bacillota; class Clostridia; order Eubacteriales; family Desulfotomaculaceae; genus Desulfotomaculum; species Desulfotomaculum sp. Next base: position 1,784 of record DOTD01000013.1, on the reverse strand, counting down.
AGTATACCGTTTCAGTAAATCATTTACTATTGAATGCGTTGACAAAGTCAAATTTCCTCCATCTATGCACAACAGGAGAATCATCAATTTCCTTAATTCCCTGAAGGATTCTTTCTTTAAGTTCTTGTTTAGAATTGACACGGATATTCTTCAAGAATGTTCTTGCCATTTTACCAAAAAGCGTTTCGACCAGATTTAACCATGAACCATGCTTGGGGGTATGGACATAGAGAAATCGCCCCGGTTTGGTTGAAAGATATTTCATCGTCTCTTTTGAGATATGGGCGGAATGATTATCCAAAATGACGCGAATTGTTACTTCAGGAGGATAGCAGGCATCCATTTCCTTGAGCAGGGATATAAACTCAGCGCTTCTATGTCTATCCTGAACTTGAGCAATCACATGGCCATCATGCAAATCCAAAGCTGCCAAAATAGACAATGTGCCCAAGCGTCTGTATTCGTAGTCCCTCATTATTCGGGACTGTTTCCCCGGATTGGGCATGATGTCCGGGGCAATATTCTTGATTGCCTGTACGCCCGGTTTTTCATCAACAGATACGGTAATAACAGAGGAAACACTGTCCGGCGCCGTCATCTCGTTTTGAATATTTATCTCTTTATACACGCACAAAATATCAGCCATCTTCTGATCAAATTCCAGATCGCGCCGCTCCAAATAATAGGCCATCTTATGGGGACGTATTGGGTGCTCATCAAGAATTCTCTGTATAGTTGCCTTGGCCGCCTTACTCAGGCAATCGTGTCCAGCTTCATGACAATATTTTCTCGCATGATTGGCCAAAGAGCTGCGTGTCCACATCTGGGCAGCATATCCAAAATCCGTCGGTTTCTGGCAGGCAAGATTGATTACCCACGCCTTCGCTTCCGCCGTAATCACAGGGTCCTTGGGTCGATGATATTTGTCTTTAAGCCCTTCTTCGACTCCCATCGCCAATGCCTTCTCAATCCATTTGTAAATCGTCGGCCTGCTTATCTGTATCCCCTTTTCAATGTCGGTGATCGACATGCCTTCTGAATATCTCAACAAAATATTTGCCCGCTGCACTTCTCTCACCGGCCCCTTACGTGACTGGGAAATTCTGCTTAACTGTTCCTTTTGTTCCTCGTCTAAAATTAATTTTGCTTTCCGGCTCTTCCGTGGCATATTGATTACCTCCTTTTGTTTTGGAGACCAATATACCACAAGTCAACCTATTTGTAAATATATTTATGATACGTTATACTAGCATCAAATTATAGTAAAAACCTTCTATATTAGATATCCATATTTACCTTCCTCAGCATGAATTCTTTTAACTTTCCAAGCCTGGCTGTTGTCCGGCTTTGCTTAAGGCAATAAAAAGGTAACTACTCAGCTACGTAAATATTTTTCTTAAATTACGCCTCAATAGAAAAATAGTCCTGGACTCAACGCTGCAAATCATGTAATATGGAAACATGAAAACAGAAGCTGAATTCCGGGTAACAGAGATAACCGAATATCACGTCCAGACAGTCTTAGCGATTGATCTCTGACAACCCTTCATGGAACCGCAGCAGGCTGCCGAGGGAACTCTGCCGATTCTGGAATTGACACTCTCCCACAGGACAGATAAAGGATATGGCCTGCCGGGATCTCTTGCTCAAACTGGAGCAGCAGGGGCAAATCGTATTGCCCACACGCTTAGTCTAAAGCTTTTATCAGAGGCGGGAACATATCGATCATTGAGGTTCCCCACGACACTGCCGTCATCGCCGGCAAATTAAAGAACCTGCTCCCT
>DOTD01000012.1 GCA_003513005.1 Desulfotomaculum sp. | reverse complement strand
CCAATTGAACCCTTTAAGAACCGTCCCCTTGTGCGTCTCCTTAGTCTTTGCCTTTGATTACAGCCAGCGGGCGCAGCCGGGCTACTTTGCGCGCAAAGCCCAGGGTAACAAGGGTTTCTACAACATCCTCAATGTTCTTATAGGCCGCCGGCGCTTCGTCGGCAAGCTCGCGGTAATTGCGGGTGTTGTACAAAACCTCGCCCATGCTCCTGTCGAACTGCTCTTTGGTAATGGTTTTCAAGGCCGCCTTCCTGGACAGGACTCTTCCGGCGCCGTGGTTGACCGAGTAAAAAGATTCGCCGGCTTTAGTCTGCCCGACCAGAACGTATGAAGCCGTGCCCATACTGCCGGGAATCAAAACCGGATGGCCTGTGCCCATGTACAAAGGCGGGTTCCCTGGATGTCCGGCGGGCAAGGCGCGGGTGGCGCCCTTGCGGTGGACCAGCAGTTTCTCCCCCTTTTGCATCTCAACCTTGGCAATATTATGGGCCACGTCGTAAACTAATTTCATATCCCGGCCGGCGCCCCTGCCTGTGATTTCCTCAAAAGCCCGGATTACATCATGCATAATCAACTGGCGATTGGCGAAGGCAAAATTGACGGCGCAGGCCATCGCGGAATAATAATTCCTGCCCTCGCGCGAGTCTACCGGCGCGCAGGCAAGCCCCTTGCTGGGCATCCTGATCTTGTATTTTTCAGCGACGGCCAGCAGGCTTTTCGAATAATCGGTGCAGATCTGGTGCCCGAAACCCCTGCTTCCGGTATGGATCATGACGGTGAGCTGCCCCTTGAAAAGGCCGAAGGCATCCGCCAGATTCCTGTCAAAAGTATCCGTTACTTCCTGAAATTCTATAAAATGATTGCCGCCTCCGAGTGTACCGAGCTGCTGCAGACCCCTGTTGAAAGCCTCCCTGCTCACGCATCCCAGGTCGGCCCCTCTAAGGACGCCCTGCTCTTCGATACAGTCCAGGTCTTCTTTCGAACCGTGGCCTAAAGTGATAAACTCCTGCGCCCCGCCGTTTGCAACACGCTCGAAGACCTGCCTGGTGATGCTGTCGTGGCGGCTCTTCTTCCCTATGCCGGTGGGAACATATTCCTCAACTTTTTGCATCAGCCGGCGCAGGACCTGCTTTTCAACGCCCGCCGCTTCCAAGCCGGTCCTGATCAGACGCACGCCGCAGTTGATGTCCATCCCCACAGCTCCGGCGGAGATTACCCCGTCGCCGGCGGAAACAGCCATCACACCGCCGATGGGCAGTCCGAAACCCTCGTGGATGTCGGGCATCCCGATTACAGGTTCAATCACGCCCGGCAGCTGTGCCGCATGGACCAGCTGTTCCAGTGACCGGTCTTCGTACAAAGAGGGAAGCAGGGAGGGGTTTAGGTAGACGACGGCATCGACTTTCATGCCCTGTTCCCGGGCAATCCTGTACCTATTGACGCCTTCGGAAATCAGTTTAACCATCGTTCAAACACCTTAAATCGCAAAGCACCTTACTTAACCTTACTTCTTACTAGCGCCAGCGCATTGCCCTTATACGCCACAACTGCGCCCTTCCCGCGCCCCTTATACGCCGATTAAGGCAATCTCGTCGCGGTCTATGGCCTGGCGCAGGCTGTGGGCAAAGTCGCGCAGCTCAGCATTCTCACCGGCCGCACGCTCAATCTGGCGGAGCAGGTCGATTTCCCGCCTCAGTATGGAAAAAATATCCCCTTCTTCGAGGCTGCATTTTTTCATCAGGTCCTCGAAGGACGCTCCTTCGTACCAGGCGGCGGCCAGGGCGGCGGGAAGCTGGCTCCAGGAGCAGAAGTGCTCCGGCACGCCGCTTTTTAAAAGAAACCTGCGCAGCTGCATGACATGCTCAAGCGAGAAGGGGCACCGCTCGACGTATTCGTCCCGTCCGGGCTGATAATCCACTCCGGCCAGTATTGCCGCCGCCTCTAAGGGAGAGGCGCCGGGGATTATCCCCGAGAAGACGAGCTCCGTGACCAGGATTTCCTGGACATGAATATTGGTGGCGAACAGCCCGCGGGGCAACAGTTTCCTGCCATTCACATAACCGAGGTCATCCAGCAGAAGCCGGACGTTTTCAAACTCCTGCTTGTAATCCTGGGAGTTTTCCTGCAGGCTTTCTTTCTTCAGCTCAACCAGTTTTTTCTTCTCCGAAATGGTTCTTAACTTCTTGTCCGCTTCCAGGCAGGGAAGGTAGTCGCATTCCTTGCGCGGCGTTTTCAGGGCTGCCTTAATCTCCCGGCGGCGCTCCTTGGGATCGACGTTAGTGCGTTTTTTGCGCCTTCTCATAATATTCATCTCACGCCTCAAGCCCAGGCGGTACAGCTGGCATCCGGGGCCGTTTCTGTCCTCACAGAATAAAGCCTGCGATTCTTCCTCCTTCCCCCGGAGTGAAGCCAGTTCGTCTCCCAATTGGCGGATTTTCTTTGAATTTTGATAAACGGCCAGGTTCTTCTCCAGAAACTGGTTGATCTCTTCAGGCGTTTTCCAGTTGAGCAGGCTTAGGACCGTATTGGGCGAGATAACCAGCCTGCTTCTGACGGGCTCAACATCCTGCTCATTGTAGAATCCCGTTTGCTCCGGGTAGCGGCTGTCCATGCGCACAAAAACGTGGCCGATTTCGTCATATCCCCGGCGGCCTGCCCTGCCGGCCATCTGGAAAAACTCCCTGTTAATCAGGGGGCGGAACCTCCACCCGTCCCATTTGCGGCAGGAATCAAAAACGGTGCTGGCGGCCGGAAAATTCACGCCCACGGCGAAGGTTTCCGTGCAGAATAAAACGTAAATCAGCCGTTTCTCGTAGAGCTCTTCAATCAGCTCCTTGAGTACGGGAGCAAGCCCGGCATGGTGGTAGGCGATTCCCTTCTGCAGCAGGAACTGGAGATTCTGCCTGCGGGCGCCGAAAATCCCCGGGTTTGCCGCAATTGCGTCCTGTATAATCCCGCTTACCGTCTGCTTTTCCTTTAAATCGAGAAAATCCCAGGTCGAACCGAGTTCCTCGGCAAGGACTTCCGTTCGCTTGCGGCCGAAAACGAAATAAAGGGCGGGCAGGTAATCCTGAATTGTTTTAACAACCTCACTGCAGGTTGGGTAGCTGTATCCCCTCATGATAATTTCTTCCTCGCCTGGATCTTTTGTGGCGTGTTTTTTTAACTTTAACTTCCGGTTTCTCGTCTGACTGCCTGGCGATCTCGGGACGCGGCGTGCGGTGAGCCTGCTGCATTTCCTTTATCTGAGCGCGGGCTTCCGCCTCGCTTAATATTTTGCCGGAGGGCGGAATCCACCCCAGTTCGAGGGGAACAGCCCTTCTTCTTTCCTCGATAACTTGTACCGTGCAGCTGCGAATCTCGCCCATCCAGCGGGCAATCTCGCGCACATTGGGGACCGTTGCCGAGAGCCCCAGGATTTTGATCTGCGGCGGCGCGAAAATAATGCTTTCCTCCCAGGTCGTCCCCCGGTCCTGGTCGTCCAGGAAGTGCATTTCATCAAAAATAACGTGCGTGGTCAGGTCGAGCATTTCCGGGTTGTTGAAGCACCAGTTCCGGAATATCTCCGTCGTCATCACCAGGAGTGGGGCAGTTTCATTAATAGAAAAGTCCCCGGTGATCAGGCCGACCCTGTCACGGCCGAACAAGCGCCCGAAGTCCCTGTACTTCTGGTTGGACAGAGCCTTGATCGGCGACGTGTAAACTGCGGAGTTCCCGAGTCCGAGGATTTTCTCGATCAGCTTTTCGGCAATCAGCGTTTTACCTGTGCCCGTCGGAGCAGCCACCAGGACGGAATAACCTTCTAAAAGGAAATCAATAGCTTTTACCTGAAAAGGGTCCAGCTGAAGAGGTTTCGGCGCTGCCGCCGGAATCTGCCGGCGCTTAAGTTTATCGGCGGACTGAAATTTTGCGGTTTCTGTTTTGCCCAACTAAGGAACTCCCTTCTGCATAACCAATTACATTATACACCAATACCAACTCACTGCAAATCCGCGCTAAAAAAGCAAAAAAGCAAATGCAGGGTTTCTTAAATGCAGGGTTTCTTAAATGCAGGGTTTCCTATTGGGAGTGTTTAAGTTATAATTAAACAAAGCATGACCTGGAGGGATAGCAATTGTCAAAAAAGTATCCTGTTGACTACCGGGTAAACTTTTCGCCGAACGGCGGGGTCATCAGCGTGGAAATTACATGCTGCAAACGCTTGATTGGTGAACTGCGGTATAGTGACGAGCAGAGTATCGTCTGTCCCGAATGCGGTAAGAAACATCTAATAAGGCTTGGGCACAATCATTTCCACATCTGCCAGCAGGAGAAGGACTAGGTGGTAAATAGAAGGATCGCTTCGCGGACGAGCTTGGCCGCCAGGATGGAAGTTCGCCAGGAGGGATCGCAGGCAGGGCTTACTTCGACCAGGTCCATACCCACGACATGCATGTCTTTTAACAGGTAAAGAGCCTGGATTATTTCCCCGGGCGTACAGCCGCATGGCTCAGGCGCCCCTGTTCCCGGGGCGTAAGCCGGGTCGATAACATCAATATCCAGGGTTACATATACCGGACGTTGACTGACAGCCGGTATTATTTCTTTTAAAGCTGGAATTATCTCCCCGTCATAAAAATTGGTCTGGCTGCGTGCGTTCTTCATTTCCTGCCGGCTGCCGGAGCGGATGCCCAGCTGGAAAACACTGCCGCCTCCAACCACTTCCGCCACCCGCCGCATTACCGTAGCGTGGGAAAGCCTTACCCCCAGGTATTCATCCCTGAAATCAGCGTGAGCGTCAAAATGAAGCACGGCCAGTCCGGGGTAGATTTGATGAGCCGCTTCAATCACGGGCAGGCTTATCAGGTGCTCGCCGCCCAGCGTGAGCAGGAATTTCTTAGAGCGCAGGAAGGTCCCGGCGGCGCTTTTTATGCGCTTAAGGCTTTCTTCCAGCAAACCCTGCGGCAGTATGACATCTCCGGTGTCGTAGTATTTATAGTCGGAGAGGTCGCGGTCCAAGCCGGGGCTGTATTCTTCCAAGCTTTCGCTGACCTGCCTGATCGATTCCGGACCGAGGCGCGTTCCCGACCTGAAGGTGGTCGTCAGATCCAGCGGCGCTCCCAGAATAACCGCGCCGGCTGAAAACAGGTCTTCGGCGCTTCTCATAAAACTGGCGGTTCTTTTAAACATTTCCCACCTCAGCTTTTGACCAGCTCCGCAACAAAGGGAGGCAGCTTGAAGGCGGCCTTATGCAGCTCCGGGCTGTAGTAGCGGCAATCCGGCAGGCTTACCGGTTCCGCTTTCAGGGGGTCGTATTTTTTGCTGCCCATCGTAAAAGACCACATGCCCCCGGGATAAGTGGGCACGCAAGCCAGGTAAAGCCTGACCACAGGAAAGACAGACGAAATACTTTTAAACACGTTCCTGATCAAATCGCTGTTGAAAAAAGGCGATTCGGTCTGGGCCACAAAAAGGCCTTCCCCGGTCAGGGATTCGGAAATGTTCCGGTAAAAATCGAGGGCGAACAGTCCTTCCGCCGGCCCGACAGGGTCCGTGGAGTCAACGATGACCATATCGTAAGTATTCTTATTCTGCCTGACATGTTCAATGCCGTCGTCCACGATAATCTCCAGGCGGGGATCCTCAAGGCTGCAGCTTATCTCCGGCAGATACATTTTGGAAGTCTCAATCACCCGGCCGTCAATCTCCACCAGGGTCGCTTTTTCCACCTGGCTGTGTTTGAGGATTTCCCGGATCGAGCCGCCGTCCCCGCCGCCGATGACCAGGACGCGCAGGGGGCAGGGGTGAGTGTTCAGGCCCACATGGGTGATCATTTCGTGATAAACAAACTCGTCTTTGATTGTAGTCTGGATAACGTCGTCCAAAGTCAGCATCCGCCCGAACTGGATCGTGTCGTAAATGGCCAGTTCCTGAAACGGTGTTTTTTCATGATGGAGAAGTTTTGAGGTCCGGCAGCTTATAGCCATGTCCGGAGTCTGAAGCTCGGTAAACCACTGATTCATTGTTGGACCTTCCCTTTTTAAAATTAATACCACATTGGGGCTGCAGCCAGGATGCAGCCGATTCTTTCAACAGTATGCTCAACGGAAACAATTCTCATATCGACAATTTCCACTCCCCGGTTAATCATTGCCTCGGTCAGCATGTCCCTGATTTTATTCCGGGCCTCCTCTTCCGAGCAGATCCCGGCAAATTCCATAATCACGCCAAAAGAAGTGGAAGCGAAGCCCACACCTATGGCTGCGGCGATCCGCTCACCCGGATTCTGGCTGATCGTATACCCGTAGGCGGTCGGCACCAGCGAACCGGCGGGAATAAAAATAGTGTCGTCGTATTCCGCGCCCGGCGGCAGAATACTGCTTACCCGGAGCAGATTTATATTTCCGATGCCCGCATTTAAAAGGGCTTTATCGAAAGCTGTCAGGATGTCTTTTCCCTCCGCTCCGGCGGCGGTTAAGAAATATTTACGGGGGGTGGGCAGCATTTGCAACATTCCTCCTAGTAGATTTTAGCAAAGCAAAACAACAAATACTATTATAACAAAAGCTCTTTAAATGTGAAGAAAAAAAACATTACCCTCTGCAATAGGGAGGTCAACTGCCTGCGTGCTCCAACAGAGGGACGTCCCTCTGTTGGGTTGCTTTTGGGTTTCCCCCTCTTTTGGGTTTCCTCTGTCGGGTTTGTTGACCTCCCTATTGCAAATTTATTTTCAGAGTACTTACTGTAAATATTTACTAGTATTAGGAAGCCTGTGCGGTGGAAATCTATAAAAGAATTGCTAAATAATGTGTAAAAAGGAGGTTTAAACTTAAATGACCAAAACAGTAATCAGTACTTTCAACGACCGTGATTCCGCCGAAAGAGCAGTCAGTGATTTAAGAAGCAAGGGTTTTGACAAGGACATCTCGATCCTGACCAAGGGTGATCACCAGGGCGACGACATGAACAAAGGCGACAAAGACACCTCGACTACTATGGGCATGGGCGGCGGTTCACTGACCAGAGGTACGACCACGGGAGGCATATTGGGCGGCGCTGCCGGCCTGGCTGCCAGCGCGGGCGCTCTGGCCATCCCCGGCATTGGGCCGATAGTGGCCATGGGACCGATCGCGGGCCTTCTTTCAGGCGCCGTGACCGGGGGAATTGCCGGCGGCCTGGTTGACTGGGGCATTCCTGAAGACAGAGGACATTATTTCGAAGACAAGATAAGACAGGGCAGTACTCTGGTATCTGTGCGCTCCAACGACAAAAGGGTCAACGAGGCTGCCGGAGTCCTGCGCAGATTCGGTTCCTCGGACGTAGAAATTCACTAAGACTCCCTAGAATACATATTAATGGGGCAGGGTTTGTTAAAATCCCTGCCCCGACTTTTTTCACAGACCAGGCAGCCGGTTAAGGCTGCTTTTTGAGATCAAGACGGCTTTTTAACGCGTCTTGCAGTATTTGTAAGAAATTCACACCGGCCTTTTCAACTTTAGCATTCAATCAGCTTGGAATACTTAATGTTTTTTAACTGCGCGGTTGTCATTTTCACGCCCGGTACTCTGTGGTGTCAGCATCAATTAAATTGACAAAGCTGTTTGATTCGCAAACTATTTTTTTGGGATCGCTTGGTACCGGAATTGGTTCGTTTTTATTTTCAGCGTCACAAAGCCACATAGATATGGCATCTCGTGCCATATCTACAGCATCGATGAGCGTTTCGCCGCATGTAAAGCACCTGTTAAGTCGGGAACTGCTACGTTGTAGGTGTTACCTTCCAAGGTAAATATGGCTGGATAAATATACTTGGCCACGCTTACCACTCCTTTCAAAAAAGGGCAGCTAACTGCGGTTTCTTCTGCCAGGCTCAAGTAATGCTTTTCTTATAGTCCTCATACATCTGCTTATATATCAGAGCGTCTTCAGCCTGCCTGCCGGCCGATTCGCAGATCACGGTGGCGCTCATCTTCCTTTTGGCAAGAAGTTCGGCGAGCGGGCTAAACCCGGGCCCGAAATCCTCAAGGGTCGTCCAGTGCCTTTTTTCACCCCCGGCTGTAAACTCCACCGGGCTGAAGTGGATGTGTAGGTTGGCCAGCTTTTCCCTGCCCAGGACGTTTTCCAGCCTGTCCAGGACCGCCTCGAACGCCTCCGGTCTGTCGAATCCCCCCTGGCTGGCCGCATGCAGGTGCCCGAAGTCTACGGCCGGGACAACTTCCGGCCCGACGGCGCAGAATTCCAGCACTTCCTCCAGGTTTCCCAACTGCGCCGGTTTGCCGGCCGTTTCCGGCGCTATCCTGATGCCCGACCAGCCCTTTTCGGCAGCCTCCCGGACAATCTCAGCCAGTAGGGCCAGCGCCCTGCTTTTTGCCCCATCCCTATCCTTTGCCCCGCCCCCGGGATGAAACACGACAGTGCGGGCGCTCATCCAGTGGGCAGCCCGGAGAGAATCAAAAAAATGCTTTTTCGTTTTTTCACGCAGAGCCGGGTCGACGGTCCCCAGGGTGATGTAATAGGGGGCATGGATGCTTAAAGCGACGCCGTTTTCCGCAGCCCGTTCACCCAGCCGCCGGGCCATATCTTCCCCGATGTGCACTCCGCGCACGCACTGGTACTCGTATGCGTCAAGCCCCATATTTTTAAGCCAGGAAGGCATGTCAAGCGAACTTTTATGCCCCTGGCGCTGAAAGGAATCCGGATTTCCCGCCGGACCGAACCGTACCTGCATGTTAAATCCCCTTTTGTCTTCAAATATGCGGTTTTTTGACCTTTTTATATACAGGATATTACCAATATATCCAGTATATAGTAATATAGCCGTATTCTTATTTTATCATTATTTCCAGCCAAAAGGAAGGGGGACGAACAGTGAGAAGGATCCTTATACTGGCCGCGCTGTTTCTGGCGCTGTATTTTGCGTTTTTCGGTTTCGCCCGGCCGTCTGAATTTTTTAAGACAAAAAGCAGCCAGCTTGTCTACCTGCGCCAGGAAAACTGCTTAACGCTCGACCCGGCGAAGGCCGAAGACCAGGCGTCCGCAGGCGTCATCCTGAATATATTCGAAGGCCTGGTCAGATTTGCGCCGGGGAGCGCAAAAATCCAACCCTGCCTGGCCGAATCGTGGGAAGTATCCGGCGACGGCATGAGCTGGACATTCAAGCTCCGCCCGGGGGTTTCCTTCCAGGACGGAAAGCCTTTTAACGCGCAGGCGGTTAAATTCAGCATCGACAGGCAGCTGAAGAAAAATGCGGACAGTTCCATCACCGAGGCTTCACTAATTTACGGAATGGTCAGGTCGGTAAATGTCGTCGGCAATCTTACCGTCCGCTTTGACCTGGAGTTCCCCTACGCCCCCTTCTTGAACAACCTGGCTGTTCCCTTTGCCGCCCCGGTTGTCAGCCCCGCTGCGGTTGAAAAATACGGGCAGGAATTCTGGCTTTACCCATCGGGCACAGGCCCGTACATCTTAAAACGCTGGAACCGGGGTCGAGAGGTTGTCTTAAGGGCAAACCAGGGCTACTGGGGCAAAAAGCCCTCGATCAACGAGATCATCTTCCGCTCCGAACCTTCAAGCGCAAAGAGGCTGAAGCTGCTGTCGGACGGGAAGGCGGATGTAATTGAGGGATCTCCTGATCTCAACTTAAGCGGGCTTGCCGTGAAAGGTATTTCGATCAACCGGGTCACCGGGATGGATATCAGCTACCTCGGGTTTTACACGAATAAAAGCCCTTTTAATAACCCGAAGGTCCGGCGGGCAGCCTGCCTGAGCATAGACCGGCAGGAATTGATCAAAGCCATTTTTAAAAACAGCGCGCTTTTAGCCGGCGGTCCCCTTCCGCCGGGGATCCTGGCCTATGGTGAGGATAACGAGCAGTACACCTATGATTTAAAACAGGCCGGCGAACTGCTTAAGGAAGCCGGCTACCCGGAAGGCCTGAAAATCACCCTTTTATGCTACTCCAATCCCCGGCCTTACAATTCGGCGGGAGGCCGGGAACTGGCCCGGTATCTGTCGGGGCAGCTGAACAGGGCGGGTTTCCAGGCAGGGATTGTTTCCTATCCGTGGGACCAGTTCAAAGAAGCCCTTTCCCGCCAGGAGGGCGATGCCTTCATCTACGGCTGGACGAGCGAGAACTGCGACCCGGACAACTTTCTCTATACCTTGTTTTCTTCGGAGCAGATTGCCAATTACCTCAACTCCACCCGCTATTCAAACCAGAAGGTCGACACCCTGCTGGTTACCGCACAGCGCATCGAGGACCCGGACCTGCGTACCCGCCTGTACCACGACGCCCAGCAGCAGCTGTTTATGGACGCGCCCGCGCTGTTCTTAAACCACAGCTTGAATGTTCTGTTATCCAGCCAGGAAATCCACGATTTGGCGCCTCAGCCTGGGGGGCTTGTTTATCTAAATTCTGTAAACAAAACAAAAACGACGCGCCGGTAAACAATTTCAAATGCATAATGCGGCCAGCAATGGAAAAGATAATTTATGTAAAAAAACTTCTTCAAACAAGGAGGCAAAATATGTTCCAACAGATGCAAAACGAATTTCAGGCTTTAAGGAACAACGTAAATTCCATTTCACAGCTGGCTTCGCATTTACAGCAGGACGAAATGGCAAATTCCGCGCACCTGCAGCACCTGCAGCAGAAAGAAATTAACGCTACTCAGAATTTGCAGCACATTGCTCATTTAGCAAGAGACCTTGAGATGGGCGTGTCCAGAATCTGCAGCATGGCCCAGCAGGCCCAGACCATGGGGACATACCAGTACGGGACCCCGGGTTATACCCAGACACAGGGTTGGGCAAGCACTCCTACCATGGGAACACAGTACGGCATCGGCGGCGGTTACGGAACCGCCCAGGGTTACGGAACTCAGTTTGGTTACAGACAGCAGCCCGGATTAGGAATGCAGCAGTTTACCGATCCCAGATCCTTTGTCAGCCGGCAGGAGTACATGCCCAGCAGAGCCGGATACACGCTGGAAAACAGGCCGGAAAACCTCGGCATGGGCATGACGTCCTCTTTCAGCCCGAGCTGGGGAACTTCTCTGAGCAGTCCGGTCTGGATGCATCAGGATCCGTACGCGCTTAACCGGGCCGGATTCACAACGCTGAACGATCCGGCCAGCCTCATTCATCAGACCGCATACACACCCAACAGGGCGGGCTACACACTGCTTAACGCTCCTGAGAACGTAGGCATGAACACGATGGGCACTTCCTTCCAGTCTTCATTTGCGTCGCCTGCGCTCACTTCGTGGTCGAACCCGTATCTGGCGAGCCAGACTGCATACATGCCCAACCGCTCCAACTACACACTGCTTAACACTCCTGAGAACATCGGGATGAGCGCAGTGGGCAGCAACATCTCATCGTTTGCGTCGCCTGCGCTGAGCAGCTTCTCAAACCCGTACCTGAGCAGCCAGTCGGCATATATGCCCAACCGTGCGGGATTTATGCTGCAGAATGCTCCTGAGTCAAGCATAATGAGCCGTTCCTTCTAACAGCAGCAAAAGCAAAGCATAACAAAGAAGGGGTTATCCCGAAAGTATGCGGGCCGCCCCTTCTTTCTATTTATTTTAGACATTTTATCCCCCTTAACAAATCCTTCCAATCGTTTTATAATTCTGGAAACAAATTAAAAAATGAGGTGGGAACCTTGTCCAAAGTTTTAAGGGAAGGAACATCATTCAGCCAGCGTGAAGTAGTCGATTTACTCATTGAGTTTTCAGCTTTTAAAGAGCGCGTCATAAAAAAATTCAAAGAACTGTCCCGGGAACTGGATGGCAAACCAAACGAGCATGAGCTCTGGGTGAACCTGTACCTGGTTTCCAGCGATTACTGCGAGGAATCCGCCGTTAGAAAGGCAAAGCAGGAGACCCTGCTTCAAAAAATATCCTAGGCTTAACAGCACAGCCGCACGACACAGCTTAACGAATAGAATAGATTGCTCCCGGGCATGCCCTGTGTTATAATCAATAGGTCGCGGGGACATAGCTCAGCTGGGAGAGCGCTAGAATCGCACTCTAGAGGTCGGGGGTTCGAATCCCCCTGTCTCCACCATAATTTGTCCAAAAACCCTTGTGCAGCAAGGGTTTTTGAGATCCTCACAGCGATTTTTCATTCATCAATTTTAATTGCCGTTTTATGTATTGAAATGTTTTTCAAAAGGCGTAACATTATTTTATAAATAATTAACCCCAAGGGTTAATATAATGTTTGACGGGGGTCGATAATGGATATATACTTTAGGTATAGGAAACTTCAAAAAGCTTGCAATTCCCAACAGGAATCAATAAAAACATGGGGTTTTTCAATCGCAAAAAAAAAGTTCGTCAGAGATTGTCCGAGTTACAGGCAACGAACCGGTTCCATTAAATGATTCAGGTGGAATAAATTTAAATGAAGTAACTGCAATTCTGATAATCGGGGTGGAGGATTATCATGGTAAATAAGAAAAATAACAATTACAAATTTGAACCTGATTATGTTTCGCTTCCGGGGGAAATGTTATTAGAAACGATTGAACACATTGGTATGACTCAGGCAGAGTTAGCTATAAGAACTGGTAGACCCAAAAAGACAATAAATGAAATCATTAAAGGAAAAGCTATGATAACATCAGAGACGGCTCGCCAATTTGAAAGAGTTTTAGGCGTCCCTGCAAGTTTCTGGAATAACTTAGAGCGTAATTACCAAGAGAAAATGGCTGAAATTGAAGAGCAAAAAAGTCTCTTGCAACAGATAGAATGGCTAAAAGAAATTCCTGTAAATGCGATGGCAAAACGTGGATGGATAAAAAGTTCCGAGAATAAAATCCAACAACTACAAGAAATGCTTAATTATTTTGGTGTCGCAACTGTAGAAGCATGGCAAGGGGTTTGGGAAAAGGCCTTGACAGGTCCTAGATTTGCATTTCGTCAGTCTGCAGCATTTACAAGCGAAACAGGTTCAATAGCTGCATGGATAAGAAAGGGTCAGATAGATTCGCAAGAAATTCAATGCAAACCATTCCGTGATACTATTTTTAAAGAAGCCCTTGAGAAAATAAGAGGCTTAACAAATGAATCTCCAAATGTCTTTGTGCCGCAAATGACCCAACTTTGTGCTAATGCCGGAGTAGCAGTAATATTTGTTCCGGAATTACCGGGGGCAAGAGTTAGTGGCGCCGCTTATTGGATGAGCCCACAAAAGGCTATTATTCAGTTAAGCTTACGGTACAAAACAAATGATCATCTTTGGTTCACTTTTTTTCATGAGGCCGGTCATATTCTTCAGAACTTAAAAAAGACGATGTTCTTGGAGTATAAAGTAAACAAAGAGGATGAGAGGAAAGCTAATAAATTTGCTTCAGAAACTTTGATCCCCATATCCTCGTATAACTCTTTTCTTAAAAAGGGTTCCTTTAATACACGCTCAGTTGAACAATTTGCACAACAAATAAATATAGCTCCTGGCATTGTTGTAGGGTTTCTTCAGCACGAGAAATTAATTCCTTATAGTCATCTTAACGGCCTAAAGGTATACTTAAGATGGGGAATGTAATAAAACGGTATCAAATTATAATATTTCCGTGGATAACGAAACAGTGCAAAACTGCCGGCAGGCGCCTGGGGGATTATAATGCGGGAATTTAGGAGAAAAGACAAAACCGGCTTTATGCCGGTCTAATTATAATAAGCATCCCAAAATTCTCTTTTTGATACACCTGATTGTCTAATTGTCGAATCAAGCACCATTCCAAATACGTCGCTGTATGTTGGTAAGGTGATTACGTATGAATAACCATGTTCGTCAGTTCTTTTATATTTCTTATGGTCACCATTGTCGCCAACAAATACGGCGCCGAGTTTGAATAATATCTTTTCAATCTCCCGCCAGTTTAAGCTTTTTGGTGGCCTGCGTTTCTTAAACACCAATAGGCATCATCTGTTCCAGCCTGTAATTTTTCGTTGAGTTATTTTCCCCTGGATTACCTTTACGTGGATTGTTTTTTCGATATTGCCAATCGAATAACAATTTTCTCAAATAGTAATATGGTACCCTCCTAAAAACAAAGGTATCTTCCGGGTAATCCCTCAATACAGTTATATAAGCTTCTATTGCCTCTGCTAAGCGTTTTTTGCACTCCTCGGGTGTTTTCCCTTGAGCAGCAACGCTTAACTCCAGACATACCGCCTCGAAACCTCCAGGAATATCCCTTATAGTGCAACGTAAGTCCACTTTTGTTTCCCTCCTTTCATTATATCGGTCTTTTTTATCTCTTTTTGTACCCATAGATTACCACTCCCTGGATGAGCGCGCAAGGTTTATTAGTCACTATATGTAAATTTTATTTTTGCCTTTTTTGATATATGATAAACAAAAACCTGCTTATTTCCGGCCGGGACTACACACTCCCGCGACTGCTTTTACCCATGCTCATGAACGGGCAGGTTACAGTGAACTGACATCGATATAGACGCCGAACTCCTGTGTGGAGCAGGATTTTTAAATAGGACGGAACTACTTAAAGAGTTGCTGGATGAGGTTTATTCGCCAATGATCTTGATCAGTACACGTTTACGGCGGCCACCGTCAAATTCACCGTAGAAAATCTGCTCCCAGGGTCCAAAGTCCAGTTTTCCTTGGGTAACTGCAACCACCACTTCACGGCCCATGACCGTACGTTTCAGATGTGCATCAGCATTATCCTCGAAACTATTGTGCCGATAGCGGTCATAAGGTTTTTCTGGTGCGAGGATTTCCAACCATGTTTCAAAGTCTTTATGCAACCCACTTTCATCATCGTTGATAAAGACACTGGCAGTGATATGCATAGCATTGCAAAGCAATAACCCCTCCCGAATGCCGCTTTCCTCCAGGCACTTTTGTACAATGGCTGTGATATTGATAAATTCCCGCCGTTTTTTTGTTTCAAACCAAATTTCTTTACGATAATGTTTCAATGTTGTTACCTCCCAGTAAGGATGGTGAGTTAGGACATCAATGGATGAGCCCATAGTCCAATAAGTCCAGCCATCAAGCTCAAGGTAAATATGAGTTTTAGAGAAAAACCTCCTCGGTTCTCCATACTACCTGATATAGAGGACAAAGAAAACAAATCCCTCATCTATATTGAGGATTCTATTTTCTCACCGTATGTTCATGTGGGTATTTAGGAATCTTCTTAGCGAACACCCATTTTACTGAATTTATATATTCCCTGATTCTATTCTCCATTTACAATTCACTCGGCTTTATGCTAAAATCTCCAGCGATAGCTTAAATTGCTACAGATCAAGAAACAGAGGTTATCTATGTATTAATTATCCTTCAAAAACCAGGTCAAGCAAATAGAATAAGTTTGGGCATAGGGGGTGCCTCCGGAAGTTTAGAAGTCGTAGATTATTGTTCTCTTATTCAATCCTTAAACAAGTATCTAAAGGAACTAATAAACGCTTTCCAGTTGATGATTATGTGAATTATTCCAAATAGCAGTGTTATTAAGGCAAAAAGAATATGTATATCGTAAAATTGATGCCTTGTCATTCCTATAAGCATTAATTGCCGGCCATGCCCTGGATCAGCATGTGTAAATAGCATTGTAAGGCCGGTAAGGGTTAAGAGAAACCCGGAAATCAACAAACATACAGCAACAACGGATCTTGATAAACGAGATTTAGAAATATTACTATGCCTCCCCTGATAGCGGCTTCTTCAATTCTTGTAATTCGCTAAAAATAAAGCAATCCCTTTTTAGGGGGGTTGGTATAGGTCTTTAAGAATTAAAGAGCTGTATCATAATAAATTGGAGTCTCGTCCCATGTCCGCCCTTTAAGTTCACGACCCGCCTTTTTCTTATTAACCCCGCCCCACTGCTTGAAAAAGAAGGGTATGTTAGCTTCTTGACATTTGACTTGAATATCAATTATCCAGGATGGATCCATTGGACGCGCCTTAGGTCCAGACTCACCGCCAACTATCACCCAGTCAATACCTTGCAAATTAATGCTTTCTATCGGCCCTAACAATGGCTCAAAAGAAATGAATTTTATTTTCGCATCCGTTTTTCTTAGGCAATCAATCCGGTAAGTATAATCATTATTTTCAACACTCACGCCCATCCAGATGTTAGGTGCCCAATTAAGTTTCTGATTGCTTTCTAGCAAACGCTTAGATCGCTTCGTTAAGAGCTGAAATACATGCCAATCAGCACTATTCATTACACCGAAAACATTCTTAATAAAATCCTCTGGGACATCTTTATGAAAAAGGTCGCTCATTGAATTTACAACCCAGAGGAAACAAATACCAGAAATCTACTGCACCCCCTAAAAGCAAATGCACTCCCCTGATCAACACCTCAGACAAATCGTTAAATAGCAAAAGTTAGTTTGTCTTCAAATAAGCGCTAAGATGAAAGTCCTGATAAAAGTCTGCAAAAAGGTTTTTAAAGCAAAGTGTAGAACTTTTATAAGTTGACATAAACCCGAAAACATTTAATAAAATACTACTAAATATAAAGGATAGGTTAGAGACTATCTATTTTGGGATACCAGAAGTTATTGGTAAAATCATAAACAACCATTAATGATTAAATGATAGGAATTTAACTATCGGATAAGCGAAAAAATAACCACTAGTAATGGAAAGAATTTGTTAAGAAGAACATCAAGATGGCGAAGGGAGTTTAGTATATGACAAACAGATTTATCAAAAATATGGATTTTGAAACTGTAATATCTTTGGAGAACCAGGTAAGTTACCAACCAGGCCAGATAGTAAGTAAAACGCTGGCACAAAATAAGGCTCTAAGTTTAACTCTATTTGCATTTGATAAGGAAGAGGAAATAAGTACGCATGCATCTAATGGGGATGCATTGATAATTGCTCTTGATGGTGAAGGAGAAATAACGATCGATGGTGAAAAATACACTCTCCATAAAGGTGATACAATTATAATGCCATCAAAGAAACCACATGCCGTATTTGCATCTCAGCGATTTAAAATGTTTTTGATTGTTGTATTTCCATTATAAATATTTAACCTGCCCCCAATTAAGGTCAACACTAACTTAAAATATTGGAACTAAAATCAGGGGGGCTGTATATCATGACGATAAAAATTATTAGTTTAAAGTGAGGATAGGATATTTTGGGATTGTCACCAATGGGGAGAATATTTAAATGGGACATTTAATTAATAACAAAGAATATGTTTACCGGGCGTTAGCTGAACGCTTAAATAAAAATCCGGTTGGTGCGCCAATAAACGAGACATTGATGGCTATTCTTTACGGCCTCTATACTGAGAGTGAAGCCATGGTGGGCAGTAAATTTCGTTTGGTTCCGATGAAGTTGGAGCAGATAGCCAAAGTTACCGGGATTAAAGAAGAACAACTAAAAACAATCCTTGAGGGTATGGCTAATAAGGGATTAGTATTGGATATCCCTCTTAAGGATACTTTTTATTACACGCTTGCCCCGATGGTTATAGGTTTTTTCGAATTTACATTCATGCGGGTCCGAGATGATGTAAATTTTAAGAATTTAGCGGGGCTTTTCCAGAATTACTTTAACACCAAAGAAGTAAGAGATGAACTTTCCGGGGATAGCACCAAAATGATGCGGACTTTGGTATACGAAAGCCTTATAGCTGTATCAGTGGAAACCGAGGTTTTAACTTACGAAAGGGCTAGTGAAATTATACGGGAATCCGGTGGAGGGGCAATTTCCATATGCCCCTGCCGCCATAAAGCCAGTCACCTGGGCAAAGCCTGCGGAGCACCCCTTGAGGTTTGTACTTCCCTTGGCAACGCCGCAGAGTGGATAATACGCAGAGGCATGGGCAAACCGGCCGCCGTCGACGAATTACTCAAAGTGCTTGATCAAACAGAAAAATATGGATTGGTCCATAATTGTGATAACGTACTAAATAAACCTACCTTCATATGCCACTGTTGCGGCTGCTGCTGCGAAGTTCTGATTACCATTAATGAGGCTGGGAAATATATCACGCACCCAAGCAACTTTCTTCCCGTATTAGAAACGGAAAAATGCGTAGGATGCGGCACTTGCGCTGACAGATGTCATATTCGGGCAATTACAATGCAAGAGGATGAATATGGGGCGGAAATTCCCGTTGTGAATAAAGAGATTTGTTTAGGTTGTGGAGTGTGCGCCTCCGCATGTCCGAGCAGTTCGTTAACCATGTCCCGCCGTACGGTCCTGCACGTCCCCCCGGATAATACGAAGGAAAAGTTTTTAAGAATTGCCAGGGAGAAGGGCAGAATATAAAAAACAGTGTCCGTTTAGCTTGGAAATGAACTCCATTGCTCCCTGACTGCCTGTCATGCTATAATTCACAATCAAAAATATACTATAGTGCAATTCTGGTGCAATTCAGCAATAGTGGCCGACGGAAAACGACACGCAGGCATAACTGGAGATTTCATCATCAGGAGGGATATTAATTTGAAAAAAATATTATGTACAATAATAATATTGATTTTTTCAACAGTATTCTTTACTCCGGGTGTTATGGCAGGCGCAACCCCGCAAAATATGCAGGCTGTGTGGATGGCTACAGTACTTAACATAGATTTTCCAAGCGTTAAAGACGATGTAGCTGCCCAGAAAAATGAATACATTGAAAAACTAGACAAACTGAAGGCAATAGGTATCAATACTGTAGTGGTCCAGGTAAGGCCAAAAGCAGATGCTTTGTATAAGTCCGGGATCAACCCCTGGTCAGATGTTCTAACGGGAACACAAGGAAAAGATCCGGGTTATGATCCCCTGTCTTTTATGATTGAGGAGACGCATAAAAGGGGTATGTCTTTTCATGCCTGGCTGAATCCATACAGGATAACCACATCAGGCGCCGATTTAAGCGCGCTGAGTGAAAATCACCCGGCAAGGTTGCATCCCGACTGGGTAATTAGCCATAACAATTCATTGTGTTATAACCCGGAATCAGAACAGGTGCAAAACCATATCGTCGCCACTGTGGAAGAGATTGTTCTAAATTATAATGTTGATGCAATTCATTTTGATGATTATTTTTATCCATCAAACTACCCGCTTCCTCAAGGTGAAGTCAAGGACGGGTCAGCAGCTAAAAGCAGAATCCAGCATGTTAATAATATGGTCCAAAGGGTTCATGCCGCTATCAAAAATATTAATAAAAACGTTTTGTTTGGAATTAGTCCTATAGGCATCTGGAAAAACAGTACTAACGATCCGGCAGGCTCTAAGACGTCAGGTTATGAATCATACTATGCTGTTTATGCAGACACGAGAACCTGGATAAAAAATGGATGGATTGATTATGTAGCGCCGCAAATTTATTACGAAACAGGTAATAAAGAAGCTGACTATGAAACCCTTGTAAGATGGTGGTCAAACGAAGTCAAGGGCACAGGTGTGCAGTTGTATGTAGGACATGGTCTTTACAAAGATGTGGTCGCTAATGAAATAGATAAGCAGTTGGATATTAATAAAAAGTATTCTGAGGTGAACGGAAGTTTTTATTATGGAATGAAGAATCTGTTAGCAAATGCGGCAGGGTGCACAGAAAAGATAAAACTCTTTATCCAATCCCTGCCCAAGCCTCAAGCACAGCCGGGTGTGATCCAGGTGTTCATAGACGGGGTTCCTGTCGCTTTTGACGTTCTGCCTGTAATCATTAATAACCGTACCATGGTTCCCTTCAGGGCCGTTGTAGAGGCGTTAAACGTTAAGGTGACCTGGAACGGCGCCGACCGGACGGTGATCGCAACGGGCGGGGATTTATCAGTCAGGCTGCAGATTGCGAACAAGACCGCATACCGTAATGGAGCGCCGTTTATATTAGATTCTCCGCCAGTAATCATTAACGGCCGGACGCTGATCCCGCTGAGGTTCTTTAGTGAAGCGTTCAGCTGCAAGGTTGAGTGGGATGAGGCCGCGCGCTGTGTCATAATTACTTCGACTTAGGGCTGTGGCATTGAACGGTTTTTAATGCAGCTAAGATCGCCGGTTTTAGGTTCTCCGAAATAGGGATCCATCAGAAGTTGGTCAATGGCTGCCTGGAATTTATCTTTCAGCGGTTTCTCTTTGAGTTTTTTAAGATAGCGGGCTGCGGGAGGCAAAATGATCAGTCTGGTCATCAGTCTGTCTCCGAGCCAAAGATATCTTTATAGCTGATGGCAGGCGCATTGCCATTTGCAGCACGTTGGGCCTCATCAAGCAAGCGTTCCACAGCGGGACGGATTTGGCGGCGGGTCTCTTTAAACTTATCAAGCAGTTCTTGTCCTGAAAGACCTTGGGCTATTAAATCAGCCAGGATTTGTTCATCAAATTCTCCGCCGCTTTCCCGAACGGGACGGATAACGATGGCATTGTTTTGGACATAACATTCTACTTCCTTATCAATGCCAACGCTGTTATAAAAATCAACCGGTATGGTTATCTGGCGTTTCTGAGATACCGAGATGCGTTTTTTAATCATCAGATTTTCTCCTTTTGTTTTCACTTGAAGCATTAGTACTCCTACTTTGGCAGTATATGTTCATCAAATAGAAAATACACAAAGAAACTTTGATTAAATAATATCAAAGAATCAAAGAAATCTCAAGGGTATCGTGGATGAATCAGCCGCCCTCAATCCAGCCGCCAAAAAAATCGTGTTTGGAAAATACTTAAACGCCGGGCAGGCATGTATAGCTCCGGATTATCTGCTCGTTCAGAGCGTACCTGGGTGCACTTTTGCTGAAGACTAAGGAGTCGCGAGAAAATAACTTTTTTCAACTATGTGGCCGGATGACATAATTCCAATCACCATGAAAGTCCGAGCGCTCCAGTTGGACAGCAGCCAGTTCGGTGTCTGATACCTTAATGCCGGCCGGGTACGGATTGGTGTCAAGTTGGCCCTGAACCTTTAGACCCGTAGTGGTTGTGGTGTTGGCGATGAGGTTGACGATGACCTCATGGCTCTCCAGCAGGCGGCCGCGCCAGTTCTGTGTGATGTGGGGGAAGAGCCGGGGCTCAATCTGGTTCCACTTGCTGGCGCCCGGAGGGAAGTGGCAGACG
>DOTD01000011.1 GCA_003513005.1 Desulfotomaculum sp. | reverse complement strand
GGTACAGCGTATCCGCGAGGGATGCGTGTTCCCAATGGCCTTCAATACCTTTGTGTCTCCTGTTTTTACATACGGCGCCGGCGGTTTTATGAAAAACTGCCGGGAGACGGGCATTGCCGCTGTAATTGTGCCTGCCCTGCCGTTTGAGGAGAAAGAGGAGCTCCTGCCTTACTGCTCCGAATTCGGCATTGACTTGATCTCATTGATTGCGCCGACCTCCCGCGACCGCATCCGGATGATTGCCGGGGAGGCCCGGGGATTTGTTTACTGCGTATCCTCAATGGGTGTTACCGGAGTGCGCAAGGAAATCAGCGCCGATGTAGGCGAAATGATTAAACTGGTTAAAGAGGTCAGGGATATTCCCTGCGCTGTCGGCTTTGGCATTTCCACGCCCGAACAGGCGGCGAAGATGGCCGGGTTGTCTGACGGCGTGATTGTGGGGAGCGCGATAGTAAAAATTGTGGAGCAGTATGGCGAGGGCTGCGTCCCCCATGTGGCGGAATATGTGCGGGCGATGAAGAAGGCGGTTTCCTAAAAAGGCGGGTTCCAAAGCTCCAGACTAATCAGTATGATGGCTTTTTTTTGACTGTCTCACTCCTTACTTATAACAGGAGCTCAAAATATATCTCAATTTGCTTGGTCACCCCGCAAATGTTTACGTATCTCATTAACAGATTCAGGTTGCGGTTATGGTTTTTAATAATACTCTCCGAGGAAAATAATGGTGCGTATTAGTCAGGAGGTTTTTAATATGAGGAAAACTCCGGGATATGCAGCAGTCTTATTGTTAGTGCTGGTTATTCTGATGGGAATGGATCTGCCTTGTTCAGCAGCAAGTCAGACAGTAGACGTGGCAGCCGACGGGTACAATATTACTATTTCTGTTAATGGAAATCCCGTTAAATTTGACCAGCCTCCGTACATAAACAATGGCCGTACAATGGTTCCGGTGAGGTTTGTGTCTGAAGCTTTAGGAGCTTATGTAACTTGGGATAGTATAACCGGGACCGTTAAAATCACCGATGATAAAATTATCGAACTAAAGATAGGTTCTAACGAGGCTATAAAAGATAGTTATTCAATTACCCTGGATGCGCCTGCAGAAATTACCGGCGGTCGTACAATGGTACCTTTACGATTTGTGAGCGAAGCTTTGGGCGCTCAGGTATCGTGGAACCAGGGTAATCGAACTATTACACCCAATACTGCTGTTGAAAAGAAACTGTTAAGTGATAATTTCGAAAATGGCAGCTCAAAGTGGACCCTTGAGGAAGGGTGGAGAATTGATACGGTTGACGGTAATAATGTTTTAAAAGGAAATGGGCATAGTTGGGTAAGGCTTAAAGGCAACGATTGGGATAATTATAGTTGCGAAGCAAAGTTTAATATTATTAGCGGTTATATGTATTTTAGCTACAGGTTGAGTGATTCAACAGATGGATTAAACAGATACTGTATCGGGGTGGGTAATAACGAAATCTACTTAAACCGACAACGGGGGAATCAGTTTAGTGAGCTTGCCAATGCACCGCTAAAATTAGACAACGGCTGGCATAAAATCGATATAAAAGGCTATGAAGGATACATTGATATTTATATTGATGATGTACTTCGTATAGCCTATAAAGACGAAAACTATATTAACAGCGGAAGTATAGGATTTGAAACCCTGGATAGTTCAAGCTGTTTGGTAGATGATGTAGAAATCGCCGCAACTAATAGTTCAAATTTGACTGATGGAAAAACTTCACCAGTAGAATTAAAACCTGGCGGTAATCCTTCACAAAATGCAGCCGATAAGGTCATAAATAGTGACCTAACAACGAGCGGAGGACAATCTGCAGCAGACGAGGTTATTTCTCAAGACCAAACGTGGAGCGGTGAGGTTCATGTAAATAATACTGTACAAGTTCTCAAAGGGGTAACTCTAACGATTAAGCCGGGAACAATCATTAAATTCAGGCATTATCGCGGGTACAAAGAGCCTGAAAAACGTTGCGGTTTGATAATAAACGGAACATTGAAAGCCATCGGTACGCCAGACCGGCAGATTGTTTTTACTTCAGATGCTTCCGATCCTATTAATGGCGATTGGCATATGCTGAGGCTTGAAAATGGCGGCAGTGAAAGTATTATTAAATATGCTGTGGTCGAGTTTGCGCAGCAAGGTATAAATCTGTGGAATTGCAGCCCGACTATCTCCCACACGGTAGTAAGGTGGAACAATTGGGAAGGAATTTATTTAGAGTCATATTGCAAAGCGCTTATTGAAAACAATCTTATCTACGAAAACGGATACAACGGTATCGCCATGGAACAGTTTAATGACGCAACAATCAGATATAACACCATTATGCGGTCAGGCACGCATGGCATACATGTCGATGCATCCACAGCTAATGTGGACCATAATCTATTAAAAGAGAACAAAGCCAGTGGCCTTTCTGTAGATGATAACGGTACATTAAATGCCTCAAATAACACAATTGAAAATAACGATGGGCCAGATATAGCAGTAGGTGAGGGTCATAATAAAGTTTTCGCCAAGGGTAATCTATTCAGGAATAATGGTGGAGGAATCAACCCTTCACCAAAGAGCGAAATAGAGAATATACCCGGGGGTGGGGCAGGAAGCTTAGTATATGGCTATAAGGTACCTGCTGGTTATGAGTTGGGCTATATCCCGGGGGATTCATTGAAGGACCGTTATATGTATGTTTACCCTGATGACGAAACCAGGCAAATAGTTAATAAAATTGGGGAAGGGCTGGGATTGACCTGGAGTCTTGCTTGGGACGGCCAAAACATCTGGACTGCAGCTTTGTGGGGGGATGTTTACAAGCTGGACCCTAATACAGGAGAAATAAAGACACACTGGATATATCCTGGGCCACAAGCATGGGGAATGACTTTCGATGGTGAAAACCTTTGGATAAATGATTTTGCGGAGAAAAAAGTTTATCAAATGACCCTGGACGGAAAAGTGCTGTCTTCCTTTACCATTCCGGATCCAACCGGTGGAGCAAAGGGAATTACATGGGATGGAAATTATCTATATATTTTAGGGTGGACTTCTTCTAAGATTTATCAGGTTGATAAACAGGGCCAGTTGATAGGGACTATTCAAATTCAAGAAGGTATTGCTGTAGGCGGGCTGACTTGGGATGGAAACTATTTCTGGGCTCCAGGGGGAAAAGGAATAGTCAAAATCGACAGGCAGGGAAAAATAGTTGGCGCAATCTATTCTGCCAGTGAGGGGACCTGGGACCTTGCTTGGGATGGCAGTTACCTGTGGGCCTGCCAGAGAACCAATGAAAACTGGCATGATGCTAAAATATTTAAATTAAAAATATTGAGTGATAAGCCCTAACTAATCCTATTTGATTCGATCTTCGAAGTGGATTTCCGGTTGAGCAAGTTAAATATTCCGGTCAAGTAAGATGAGTTATCCCAATCGGTCTCTTCGGCAGTACACAGGCAATTATTGACAGGATTTTCGGAAATATATATAATTATGAAAATAATTGAATATTTAGTAAAGGCATAACAAAAGGAAATATGAATGCGTGACTGTACCATTCAAAATCCGCAGGCCAAGAAGATAGCTCTAGCCTCCCTGCTCCTGCTGTCTGTTCTCATGGCCCTGGTGGTGAATCTGTATTTTGGCGTCGACGTGGTTTACACACATGTTTTCTATATACCGATCATCTGCGCCGGTATATGGTATCATCGCCGCGCTTTGTGGGTAGCCGCAGGTCTGGGTCTGCTGCACATTATTTGTGACAGCCTGAGCGCTCACCATCTGACCGGCGCTTCATGGATGAGCGCCCTGGTCTTTATCGGCGTCGCTCTGGCGGTGGCGCTGATCAGCGAAAAGCGCGACGCGCTTTACAATGAACTGCACAAGATCAATCAGGCCATGCTGGATATGGTCATAGAAGTCGATCCGGACGGCATCATCCATTACGTGAGTCCGTCCAGCATGAACGTGCTTGGTTACACACCGGAAGAACTGCTGCAGCGCTCCATTTTCGACCAGGTTCATCCGGAAGATCTGCCTTCAGTCAAGGCGCAGTATGATGCCGCCCTGTCGGGGCGCCAATCCTTGAGCCTTACCTGCCGGTACCGCCGGAAAGACGGCATTTATAGCCAAATTGAAGCCGCGGCCAATCCCCTGAGTGATGTTTCCGGAGGTCTGGAGAGTTGCATCATTAGATTCCGGGATATAGCCAAGCGCAAGCAGGCGGAAGACGAAGTCATCAGGACTAAACAGCTGCTGGCCGATGTCATTGATTTCTTGCCGGATGCCACCTATGTAGTTGATCAGGATAAACGGGTCATCATTTGGAATCGGGCCATGGAAGATATGAGCGGTGTTCCCAAAGAAGAGATTTTGGGGCAGGGTGATTATGCCTATACCATTCCCTTTTGGGGTGATCGCCGTACCAATATGCTTGATCTTATAGATGTCGGCGACGAAGAAATTGATAGAAATTATAAGGACATTCACCGGCAGGGTAATCATATGTCCGCTGAAGCTTTTTGTCCGGCGCTCTACAATGGCAAGGGAGCTCATTTATTGGGTGTCACTGCTCCTTTGCACGATGAGACCGGAAAACGAATCGGGATTATTCAGACGATACGTGACATTTCTGTACTCAAGGAGAGTATCGAGAGTTTTGAAGCGCTTTTCATGAAATCCCCGGATGCCTATATGATCATGGAAATTGACAGAGGAGTGATCAGTGATTGCAACGAGGCAACAGGAATCATGCTCCGGGGCAGTCGGGAACAAATTATCGGTAAAACGCCGGACGAAGTTTCTCCCGGCTATCAGCCTGATGGCCGTCTGTCGTCGAAAGCGGCAGCTGAGAAAATAGCCGAAAGCTTAAGGGATGGCGGAAACCGTTTCGAGTGGGTGCACCAGCGGCTGACGGGAGAAGATTTCTGGACAGAAGTATGCATATCGACAATAACTCTGCACGGCCGGTCAGTCCTGCTGGTAGCCTGGCGGGATATCACCGGACGGAAACGATTGGAAGAAGAGCAAAACCGGCTGATGAAAGAATTACAGCGTTCTAACGCCGAGCTGGAACAGTTTGCTTTTGTGGCGTCGCACGATCTGCGGGCTCCGCTGCGGGCCATCGAAAGCCTGTCGTTATGGCTGGAAGAGGATCTGGCGGGCATTTTGCCTGCAGAGAGCGCCGAGCATCTGTGGCTGCTCCGGGAGCGAACCAAGCGCATGGAAGCACTGCTGGATTCTCTCTTGGAGTACTCCCGCATAGGCCGGAAAAAGGCGGAAGTGGTCCTGGTCGACACTGCAGCGTTGGTTAAAAATATAATCGACAGCCTCGACATAAGCGGGCGCTTTGCCGTAACGATGACCGATCTTCCCTGTTTTTCAACTGCGCGCGGGCCATTAAACCAGGTCTTGAGCAATCTCATCGGCAATGTGGCCAAACACCACGACCTGGCGAAAGGCTGCATCACGGTCGCTGCGGTCCAGAGCGACAACCTTATCGAGTTCTCGGTCATCGACGACGGCCCCGGGATACCGGAGCAATATCGTGAAAAGGTTTTCGGGATGTTCCAGACACTGAAACCCCGCGATGAAGTGGAAGGCAGCGGCATGGGTCTGGCCCTGGTCAGGAAAATCGTCGAATATAATGGCGGTTCGGTAACCATCCATGCGGCGGAGCCCAGGGGCGCCGAAGTGCGGTTTTCCTGGCCGCTGGAGATTAAGGGAGGATAATACTAGTGGAGAGTATCAGGATACTGATGGCAGAAGATGATGATGTCGATGCAATGGCGATCCAACGGGGCTTCCGCGAGGCCAAGATCCTCAACGAATTTGTGCGCGCCAAAGACGGAATCGAAGCCCTGGAAATCATGCGTGGCCAAAACGGCCATAAGACCATTGCGCCCCCGTATGTGGTCCTGCTGGACTTAAATATGCCCCGGATGGACGGCTTCGCTTTTCTCGACGAGTTGCGTCAGGATGAAAAGTTGCAGCAAATGGTGGTATTCGTTTTGACCACGTCCAAAGACGACGAGGACCGTATGCGGGCATACTCGAAATGTATAGCGGGTTATATTGTAAAAAGCGAAGCCGGCAAGGGCTTTGCAAATCTGATTGCCATGCTGGATTATTACTGGCGCATAGTTATATTACCATAATGCGGGGGAGGGGGCATCATTGAATGACGTCCCGATCAGAATCCTGGTTATCGACGACGATGAAGTCGACCGGCGGCGAATCCGGCGCTTTATCAACGAGAAGTCGGGATATCAGCAGATAATATTAGAGGAGAGGACGGATGCCAAGTCCGGCCTGGAGGCCCTCAAATCGCAGGTGTATGATTGTGTTCTGCTCGATTTCAATCTGCCCGACGCAGACGGCTTGAGCATCATCCGGACACTGAATACCGGCGATGGCGCCATTCCGCTGATTATTATGCAGACAGTTCTGGACGATGATGAAATCGGACTGCAAACCGTCGCTGCCGGAGCGCAAGATTATCTGATCAAAGGCAGTTTCGACAGTTCCTTATTGATGCGCTCGATCCGGTACGCGTGTGAACGCCATAAATTGGTGCAGGAGAAAGCGATTTTACTCAGCGAGTACGAAAAACTGGCAATAATCGATGGGTTGACCGGCGCTTACAACCGCATGCACTTCGAAAATGAATTAAATCATCGCGTCAGTGAAGGGCAAAGAAATAACTACCCATTTTCGCTGATGTTGTTGGACGTTGACCATTTCAAAACGATAAATGATATCTATGGCCATCAGGGCGGCGATACCGTCCTCAAAGCGGTTGCCTCTGCGCTCAAGTCCAGGCTGCGCACCTCCGATATTCTTGCGCGATATGGCGGAGACGAGTTCGTCATTATTCTGCCTGGAGCTGAATTGCCGACAGCCATCCACCTGGCCAACCAACTGCTGAAGGTTATAGCAGATGTATCTGTGCCATCCATTGAACCGACCAAGTTCGAAATCACCATTAGTATTGGTGTTGCTCAATTCCCTGCCGACGGAGACGCTAACAAGTCGCTGGTAGCCTGTGTCGATCGAAGGCTCTATGCTGCCAAAACAGATGGCCGTAACAGACTGGTTTATACGGAATGACACAGGGGGACGGTTCTCTTGTGCGAAGTTAAAATGCATTGAGAAGGTGCGTGAAGGAATACCCAGGAAGCCAAGAGAGAAAAGTAAAACAGGAATCAGCCATAAGGTTTAAGTCTGCGGCAAATTTGCAGGTTAACCGACTTACCATTCCACATTGTCCGAAAGGCGTAGACATTGACACAGAAGAACCGTCCCCCTGTGCGCCCCTGTGTGCGCCCCTGGATGAGAAGAGTCAAGTTGAGTTTAGCTCTAGCGGAGCTTGTTCGTTATGCGTATTGACCAGGGCCGGCTAAGACTCTGGTTTTTTTGTTTTTAAAAAAACAAATTAAGGAGTGGGAGAAAATGATCCAAAACGTTTTAGGTAAATTAACCGCCAAAGTAGATTTAACGGCTGATGAAGCCTACAGTTTGATTCTTGCCATAAAAAATGACGAGTTAAGCGATGTGCAGATCGCAGGTTTTCAAGTGGCCCTGCTGATGAAGGGGCCGACTCTTACAGAAATAACCGCCATTGCCCGGGCCATGCGTGATAACTGCATAAGTGTTTCCCCGAAGGTTAGTGATGAGCTCATGGATACCTGCGGCACAGGCGGAGGATTAAGCACCTTTAACATCTCCACTGCTGTAGCCCTGGTTGCCGCCGCTGCCGGTATTCCGGTGGCCAAACACGGCAGCCGCTCGATATCCAGTCTTTCCGGCAGCGCTGATGTTTTGGAAGCGCTCGGCGTGGAAATAAACCTCACTCCCGAAGGAATTGAGAAGCTGATCGAAGAAATTGGCATTGCCTTTATTTATGCTCCCCTGTTCCATCCGGTAATGCATAAGGTGCTGCCGCCGGAACAGGCTCTTGGCATTAAGACCATTTTTTACACTATTATCGGCCCGCTGATCAATCCGGCCAAAGCTTCGCGGCATATCCTGGGCGTCTACAAACCCGAGCTGCTGGACGATGTCTCACAGGTTGCCCTGTCTTTAGGTTACAAGCGTGCGCTGTTTGTCCATGGCCTGGACGGCTTTGATGAAATTTCCCTGCTGGGCGCAACCAGGATTAATGAAATACAGGACGGTTCAATCAAAACCTATGAAATATCTCCCGAAGATTTTGGTTTTACCCGCTGTTCTCTTGAAGATATCGCAACCGGAACTCCCGATGTTAACGCCGCAGTAATCCGGGATGTTTTTTCAGGCAAAAATAAGGGACCCCGCCGCCAGGCGATAGTTATAAATGCGGCCGGAGCTTTGATGATCGGGGACAAGGCAAATTCCTTCAAAGAAGGAATAGCGCTGGCGGAGGAAATCATTGTCGGCGGATCAGCCCAGGAAAAACTGAATCAGCTGATTACAGCTTCTCAAGATCTTAAATCGGCAGGCTAAGATGGACAGGGCAAAAAGATTTTCCGCGGCGCTGTGGCGTCAATATCATTCCGGTAAGGTACCTGTTATTCCGGACATAAAATCCAGGTCGCCGCAGGAAGGCGGCCTGCTGCTGGAACGTGACCCTGCCGCATTTGCCCGGGCGCTGGCGGCGGCAGGCGCGCCGGCTGTTTCGGTGGTGACCGAACCCGAATATTTCGGAGGCTCGACGGAACTATTGAAGCGTATAACGCAGGCTGTTTCGCTGCCTGTCTTGCGTAAAGATTTTATTAACAGGCGCGCCCAGCTGGAAGAGAGCGTGGAACTGGGCACCGCTGCAGTACTGCTGATCGCCAGTATGCTGGAAAAGGATCAGCTGGCTGAGCTTGTTGAAGATGCTTTGACGCTGGGCCTGGAGCCGCTGGTGGAAACCCATACTCAAGCGGAGATAATTAACGCCAACCAGCTCAGTTTGACTATGCTGGGCATTAACAACCGTAATATTGTAGAATTAGAATTGGACGGAGGAAACGTAGGCAATACTGAAAAGCTGACCGGCCTGGTCAGACCGGATGTTTTAATTATCAGTGAAAGTTCTATCTCTTCCTCTGAAGATGTACAGCGGGCCCTGAGGGCGGGCGCCCATGCGGTGCTGGTGGGGACCGCCATCCTGCGGGCTGAAGACCCTCCGGAAATGTTCCGCTGTCTTAGTGAAACAAGGATGGAAAATCTATGACGCGAGTTAAGATTTGCGGTTTGATGAATGAAGAAGACGTTAACCTTTGTGTAAAAGCCGGAGTGCATACCGTAGGGTTTGTGGTAGATTACCCCGTGCCGGTGCCGTGGAACATGACAAGGGCCGAAGCCCGAAGGCTGGTTGAAAAAGTACCTCCCTATGTCAGCTCCTGTGTGGTAACAGGAGGAACGGTGGAGAATATCCTGGCTGTGGCTGAAGCCGTCCGCCCTGATCTGATTCAGCTTCATTATCAGGAAACACTGCCGGAAATAAAAGAGCTGGCTCACCGGCTGGGCCGGCAGGGTATAAAAACTATTAAGGCTTTGCGTATAGACAGCCGCGGCAAGTGTGCTTTTGAGTTTACCGATCCTGTTGTTGCGGCACGGGCTATTGCCGGGACTGAAATTTCTGCTTTGCTGGTAGATTCCTATACCGATTTTCGACCCGGGGGCACGGGAGTTACCGTTGACCTGTCAGCATTTAGGGCTGTCCGGCAGGAGGCTGCTTTGCCGGTGATCCTGGCTGGAGGGCTGAACCCGGCGAACGTCCAGCAAATTATTCAGGAGGCTGACCCATATGCTGTAGATATCCTGACTGGTGTAGAGGACGAGTTTGGAAACAGGGATCCGGATAAGGTGTACCAGTTTATGCGAGTCGTTAGGGAGTCGGAGCTTAACAAACTGACCGCGAAGTTAACGCCATAAGGCGGCGCAAAAGGGACTGTACGGATTTAAATCTTTCCCCCAATACATATTTCTAACCCTTACTATGGTTGTAAGGGTTTTTTCTTTTAAAAGATGGTTTTAGTGCTCCTAATTTGGTAAGCTATCGGAATATTATAATATTATAAAATATTTAAAATTAACTATTGACACGAGTAAAAACATAGGGTATTATTAAATTGACCTCAGAAAGGGGCCACCCGAGTACGAGGGAAGCTCCTTGATAACCAGCGAACTAAGCTAAGGCTTTTAATGACCTGCTGAGCCAAAAGCTTCTACTTGGGGGTCGAGTAGATATCTACCGGTAAG
This sequence comes from Desulfotomaculum sp., assembly GCA_003513005.1. NCBI lineage: Bacteria > Bacillati > Bacillota > Clostridia > Eubacteriales > Desulfotomaculaceae > Desulfotomaculum > Desulfotomaculum sp. The sequence goes on along the minus strand of DOTD01000011.1, from coordinate 14,183 downwards.
CTTAAAAATCGGAGGAATGGGGAACCATAATCAACCTGAAAGTAAGCAAATGCCCCTTGAGAAGTAGGAGTTTCAAATAAGCAGGGATTGAAGGCCGGCGCGAAAAACTTGTAGTAGACGGAGGAATTAGCTTAACGAAGGTACTATTCGACGGCTATTACAGGAAGTGGCTGGTTAGTCTGAAAAGCGGTGATGGCGCCTGCGGATCAGATGAAGGAGGGGTAAATCTAAAAAGGAGGACGTGCTGAATTGCACAACGCTCCAGGAGAAGGGTAGGCAAAGTCCGCCAGGATAATTAGCCTACCCTTTCTCGTTTGTTTTTACATAGTTATTTGAATGAGTCAAAGTATCTAAATAAGTCAAGTCTTAAATAAGTCAAGCCTGACCCCAATAAGTGGTTGTAAGGTTTTTTCTTGCGTACCCGTTTTTATTGACAGTCCGATCTTGATGGAATATATTTATATTATCCATATTATTTTGGTAAGGGGAGAATCGATAATCTTTAGGGATAAAAAAGGGACAGAAGTTGCACCTTATCGCGGAAAACGGCAGCATTAGACTGATTCCAAACATGCCTATTTCTGAGATGAGGGGTATTTTACGCGGAATGGATACTGTCATAGAGCGGGATGAGGAGGAAAGGTTTTGATTGTAGTGGATTCCTGCGGCTGGATAGAATTTCTGGCTGAAGGTCCGCTTAAGCAAAATGCCCCATAAGGGGTTTTTTTATTTATAGGCCGTCAGACCCAATGGCAAAAAGAAAACAAACTATCTTCCGCAACACTTCTTGTATTTCTTTCCGCTGCCGCATGGGCACGGATCGTTTCTGCCGATTTTTTCATTTTGTATAGGTTGAGAAGAAGGAAAGGGAATCAGATTGGATTTGCCTACAGGGCGAAGCTCATTTGGGGTATGGCCATAATTGCTCCTTAGACGGGTGTTGTTATGTACATCTGCAATAAGCTGCATTATTTTGTTTACCTGTTCCATGCCATCAAACACAATCCCGGTTGCATCCAGTAAATCAAAGTATTCCTGCGTTCTAACTTCGGCGGCGCACAGATCATGAATTTCATCAAGTGTGTCCAGTACCATATCCGGATCATCAATAAGACCGGTAAGGTATTGTTTCAGCGCCATGAGCTGGGGTGTTTCTTCGTAATAATCCCAGTCGGAGTATTTAAGAAACTCTTCTTGTGGCGGCGCATATCTGGGTTTGCCTTTTCTCGCTGCTAAAAGAGCAGGTACCCCATCAAAGTCATCTTCCTCAAAATCAACGTCGACAATATATTCATCCCAAAAACAATAACTGGCATCCATATAAATATAAGTGAGAAGCACAGAAAACATCTCATCGACGCTGGTTTGCCGTTTGTTTTGGCTGTTAAACAGTGCGATAAAATCGTCCTGGCTGATAACGCCGTACAGCGAAACTGCAGCAATGGCGTAATTGTTTAGCAAGTCGCGAAAATGTTTTTCCTCGTAAAAACCCATTACCGCCAGTTTTTTAATTGAGGATTTGATCTCTTTTGGCGCTACAAAATACAACTCATCGTCATAATAGAAACTTTGGAGCAGTCCCAGGTTTTGGGGCAGCATGTAGCAGTCAACAAGTACTTTATCGTCATGTAAATGCTTCATTGATGCTACATTTTTTAAAAAGGCAAATTCAGTTTCATCCAGGACGAAGAGAAGATCTTTGAGGACTTCCGTGTTCTGAAATGATTTAGAAATAGCAGCAATTAGTTCGAATTTCGGAAGTTTGCCGTAATATTTGATATGCAGTGACCTGCTGACCTTACGAAGCTCGCTGACGCTTTTAATCGCCAATATTTCTGAAAGCGAGTAAACTGGAGCAGTATGTGCGGCGTTCTTAATAATATCCTCTTTCACCATACCAAGAATCAGTTTTTTAAGTTCATCGTCACTCATTTTATTCATTATTGTCTCCGTGTCTGAATTTACTCCTGTTCGAGAAATTAGCCTATACATCATTGCGTTAAGTGTGATGCAGTTACTCTCCGGGGGCATCCGATGATGAACAATTAAATTGTATCAAATTTATGTGTTTTTTCATAACCATTTCAAGAAGAATCTCATTCTTTGAGTCTCAACAATATGACATGGGACCAGCACATGAAAAAATTGGCTGCAGCTGAGGCGCAGCTAGCGGAAGGAAAGGTGATGCAAGACGCGATTGGCGTTATATTCTGTGCGGTTAAAAAACACAGGAACTGAGCAAGGCTCTGCCTGCCATAATAGATACACCCTCACATACCCCGCACTTCATTTCCCTGCCTACCGGTGAACTGTCCTGTTGTCCTAACTAAGGGAGACCGGCCTCTGTCGAAAAACTGGAAAAGCCAGTGACAATACGGCAGCAGCGGAAGCAGAAAGAAAATGGTATGCCAATACTGAAGCAATCGCTGTTTTCTTGGGAGAGTTTAATCCTTGCTGGTCTCAGGAACTTTGGAAAAACATACAAACCGCATAGCTTTCTATTCGACAGACGTGAAAGCGGTTCGGTTAACCACAGATAATTGATGGGAGTGACCTGATCTGATTGTTATAAATGCATTATCGGAATATTAAAACATTATAAAATATTATAAATTAACTATTGACAAGGGTAAAAACATAGGGTATTATTAAATTGACCTCAGAAAGGGACTACCCGAGTATGAGGGGCGCTCCTTGATAACCAGCGAACTAAGCAAAAGGTTTTTAATAACCTGCTGAGCCAAAATCTTCTACTTGGGGAGTTGAGTAGATATCTACCGGTAAGCCGAAAGCCGGAGGCATGGGAAACCATAACCGGCATGAAAGTAAGCAAATGCCCCTTAAGAAGTAGGAGTTTCAAATAAGCAGGGATTAAGAGCCGGCGCGAAAAACTTGTAGTAGATGGAGGGATTAGCTCAACAAATTTACTTTTCGACAGCTACTACTAAGGAGTGGCTGGTTAGTCTGAAAAGCGGTGAAGACGCCTGCGGATCAGATAGAAGAGGGGCAAACCTAGAAAGGAGGATGCTGGAAAATTGCACAAGGCTTCAGGAGAAGGGTAGGCGAAAATCCGCCAGGATGATTAGCCTACCCTTTCTCATTTGTTTTTTGCATAGTTTATTTGAATAAGTTAAAGTATCTAAATAAGTCAAGCCTGACCCCATTTTCCTTAAACTGACACATGTGACACATGACACATGGGGACGGTACTCTTGTGTCAAGGGTAATTAGCCTACCTTGACACAAGAGTACCGTCCCCGCGCGCGTGTACGCGTGCGATTAGGTGATTATTAATTGCGTCAGTTTTTGGATCATTCTGTTATGGTGCAGGCAGCCATATCCGAAAAACTTTATTCCCTGAGCTGCCAGGGCTTGTTCAATAATAGCTTCGGAATAATATTTTTCTGTTTCCAGCTCTATCTCTGACCAGGCCGCGTCAGCAGCCGTCAGGATATCTGATGAGATTCCGCAAATATGTATTATACCGCTGTCGGGTATACGGGAAATTTCGTGATAAAACGGCAGTACAAGTTCTTTCGCAATTTGCTGTCCATTTTTTCTGCCCAGCATTGCCAGCCCGGTTAGGGGATCACTGTAGGAAATCACTTTAGCTCCGGCGCTCAACGCCAAAGTAATATATTCGATCAGGCATTTTTCATACCCCGCAATAAACTCCAGCAATGCTTCTTGTCTTTTCCGCCAGGCGGAAAAGACTTTTTCAATCGGCAACAGCATTTCCAGTAAGGAGAACAATCCGGTTATATTTAAGCACGGAGTATATCCTGCTTTGTCTATTAAACTTACAGCCTTTATAATTTCAGGCAGTCTGCCCCTGGTAAAATCCATTGGTGGCAGTTCCGGTAATTCCTCCACGGAATTAAGGCGCCTTCCTTTAGCCCTTAAGCCGAAGATGTCATTATGACCGGTAATTTCTGCGCCGTAAGCTTCCGCTTCAACAACATAATCAAAGGGCAGCATAGCCATAGAGCTGTCGAGGGTTTTTGCTGATTCGATAGAAACTTCGGCCATAGGAGCCGCATCGGTATAACAAGCCGGGAACAAATGCTTATGCTCGCGGCAAAAATCGGCGGTCAAAACGTTTTTGTGCTGATTGCACTTAAAAGGCTCTCGAATTTCAGACATGGTCTGGCTCCGCCTTACTTCTATGGCATTAGAACTGTATGCGTTTGCATCAATCAGATTATCGTATGATTGAGATAGGTATGATTGGCCAATAATGATTTCACTTGTTCATGCTTCCGTTGTAACTTAATTTTCTATTTCTGTGTCTGGTTTCTGGGGAGCATTATTTTTCTTGTTTACCTTTCCGATAAACTTAGCCGCATCAATGATGAATCTTTCATGAGTACCTTCAGAAATTAAGTCTATCCCATCATGGCCTTCTACATGAAAGAATAATCTTTTACCTTCGATCTTTTCTAACCGTATTTTGACTGTAACAGTCAAACCTGGTGGTGTAGCGGCAACGTGGCTTAATTTTAAATCGGTTCCAACGGTTTGTTCGTTGGGCCAATCCAAATGAGGTTTGAGAGCTTTAATACATGCCCATTCAAATAAGCCCACCATGTATCCCGTTGCCAACACTTTAGGCATTACTTGTAATTCTTCCGATTCAGGGTAAAGGTAAGGAACAGTTTTGTTTTCTGGAACAGTAAACTTAAACTCATAATACAAACCGGCTTGTAAAGTGCTTTTCACTTGAAACACCTCCTTGATGCAAATAATTATATTGTGATATTCCTTAATAAACAATCCATTATATCGTTTGGCGAAAAGGCTGCCGTCGGCAGGCACAGTGCATAAAAAGCGGCGCAAAAGAGTAAATCAAAAACAACGAGTGTTGTGACGAGGGGACGGGGTTATTGACACCTGGTTGACACCTCATGAAAATTGTGTCAACAACCCCGTCCCCTCGTCACTAACTGCGCTTATTTGAACTGTGGAAAATTAATTATTTCCAGCCATCGTATTGTGCAACATTTTCTGCGGTAATTAAGCCGATGGGCGTCCAGAAGATATCTTTATTGATCTCCTGACCCTGTATTGCTTTAAGGGACAAAATCAAGCCCGCTTTTCCAAAAAGATATGGACTCATGGCGACGCTGCCGTCTAATTCACCGGCCATAATTGATTTGCGCGCATTGTCAATGAAGTCAATACCGCATACCACTACCTGATCTTTTTTGTTGGCGGCTTTTAACGCTTCAACAACCCCCAGGGCCATATCGTCATTGGCGCACATAATACCTTTCAGATCCGGATTGGCCTTCAGTATGTTGGTGGCGGCGTCATAAGCTTTTTGGGCGTCCCAGTCAGCCGCTTCCACAGCAACCACTTCACCGCCGTTATTTTTAAAACCTTCAATGGCGCCTTGTTTTCTTTGTTCACTGTTATCGGAGCCGGCCTGTCCTTCGATTACAGCAACTTTAGCGGGACCGCCGATTTTTTTCATAATAAACTCGGCGCCCATCTTCCCCTGCTCTTTAAAGTCGGATGTAACAAATGCTTCAACGACCGCTCCGGCGTCTTTCGCAGCTTTGGCGTCAATGTTGGTGCCTACCGCGATTACTTTAAGCCCTTTTTTGGTTGCTTTTGCCACGCTGGGAACAAGGTTAAAAGGAGTCATGGAGGAAATGGCAAAAGCGTCATAGTCTTTAGTCAGTAAGGTATTAAACGCCTCAGCCTGTCCGTTCTCATCCGCTTCGTTCGGCGCGGCGACAACATCAACCTGCACTCCATATTCTTTGGCGGCGTCTTTATAGCCTTCTTCAACTGTTACCCAGAAGGGATTGGTCATGCTAAAAGCGACTGCGCCGATTTTTTCCCCTTTGCCCATATCAGGAAGGGGCGCCAATGCTTCCAGCATTTTTGACTCTGCGTCTTTTAACAATGCATTTTGAATTGTGGAAACGGGAGCTTTATCTTTTGTGTCGGATTCCTTTTCTTTCGTCCCCGAATTTTTGTTGCTGCCGCATCCGGCCATACATACGGAAATCAGCATCAGCGTTATCAGGATCATTACTGCTGTAAATTTTTTCATCTGCATTCCTCCAAATACATTATTTTTTTATTGAACATACTCAACATACTTTTTTCAAGTATGAACAAATCAAATTATTATGTTCCGCCTGCCATAAATTCATTGATCGTCTTTACATCCGCCTTTATTCTGGGACCTGGCTGGGTGCATTTTATTGCGGCTGTCGCTGAGGCAAAGTCCATGGACTGCTGTCTGGTTTGTCCATTTACATAGTAGCTGTAGATCAAACCCCCCAGAAAACAGTCTCCTGCCCCTGTAGTATCGACAGGAACGATTTTATAGGGCTGCGCGGTTACTTTGCCGTCTTTATCCAGCCATACTGCGCCGCAATCTCCGGCTGTGCAGATCATTCCCTTTTTGACCGGGTATTTTTGGTACAGGATGTTCATGGCTTCTTCATAATCCGGGGTATTGGTCAGGCTTTGATAACTGTCTCTTCCCGATACGAACAACTCCGCCAAGGAAAGCATTTCAAAAAGCTCTTCCGTCTCCACTCCGATTTTATTCATAATGTCCGTTGGGCACTCAAGGCAAAAAACCACCGGGATGTTTCTCTCGGCGCAAAGTTTGGCCATAGCAAGAGCCGGTTTGGCAGGAAACATGTCCGTATAAAACAGGTCGATGCCCTCCAGCATATACGGGGTGATTTCTTCCGCCTGCAGGTTCATTAAACAATCGCCCATATTTGCAAAAATAGTGTGTTCTCCATTATTGGCCGCAATGATATAGGTATGCATCGTTTTCCCGTTGGGGACCGTAATGAGCAGGCTGTCATCAATGCCGTCCTTGATTAAGCCTTCTCTGAAAATCCTGCCGAAGCTGTCGTCGCCGATTTTTGCCACCTGCCTGGCGTTTACCCCCAACCTGGCCAGTGTAACGAGCATATTGGCGCAGCTTCCGCCCGGAAGGATCTGCTCATTTCTAATTATTTCAAATTGATCCGCTTCCGGCAGGCTGTCGCACTGCAATACCACATCCATCGTTGCCGTGCCTAAACCCAGGACAGTTGTTATACTCTATCACCACCTTTTATTTTTTTGGCCTGCCCCATATCCGGGCGGCATTGACCATCGCCTCCACATTTTCTACGGGGGTTTGTACCGGCAGGGTGCAGCCGCTGCTTAAAGTGTATCCCCTGGGATTATCCACGCACTTTTCGATACATTCTCTGGATTCTCTCATCACATCCTCAACACTGCCCAAAAGCATAGTGTCCACCGGTTTAACATTTCCTTTAAGGGCAGCCGTCTTGCCCAGTATTTCCTTTGCTTCCGCCATATCCATGGCATTGTCCAGACTGATTGATGAAAAACCAAGTTCGGCCATATCCGCCCATAATGGTCTGCTGTTCCCGCAAATATGCAAATTCCCGGCGCTCCCGATATTTTCAATCTGCCAGTCAGCAATCCGTTTCAAATAGGGCTTTACAAAAAACCTGAAATCCTTGGGGCTGATCACCGAACAGGAAGCAAAGGAATCTCCGACGCTGCATCCGACACCGTATTCCCAGCAAGCCGCCATGTAATTAATCAGATTTTGAGTATTAACGTCCATTATTTTGAGGACTGCCTCAGGATTTTTTTTCAAATCTCTTAAAAGACAGTCTGCTCCCCGCATCAGTGATGCGCAGGTCAGGGGGCCGCCCATTCCGCTGCCCACTTTTACTTTGGAACCAACCAGTTCCTGCAGGCGGGCCACAGCCTCTATACACAGCTTCAGCCTGCCGGTTTTTTTGGGATCGACCGGCTCCAATTTTTCGATATGCTCATATGTCTTTAAGCAGTGTTCCGCAATTTGAGGCCTTTCGTGATCGGTATAGGTAAACCTGCATCCCAACGCTTCTGCAAAACCGTGATGATCAGGGCTGACGCTTACGCTGTCATAGCCAAAATATTCAAAGGCCTTGGCCTGCGCTTCGGCCGCCAGTTTGGGGTTGAACAAATATTCCTTTAAACTTATACCTGTTGACCAGATAACATGTTCCGCCACCATCGGGCTGCATGGTATCCTGTCATAGGGTCTGCCGGCTTTAATCGCAGCGGAACGTTCGATGGGGGTCATCCCGTCTTTAGGTATCACGAGGTTTTTCATTGCCTGCCTCCGGTTGTTATTTCCCTTTCTCCAATATTTTTATTGCCAAAACAATATTTTGTAATAACGCTTCAAACTGCAGCCTGCTGCTGTTGCTTTTTGAAAAACGGGCCAATTCCCGGCTGACCGCCGGATGGAATTCGCCGCCTACGTTTTCCGCTGATTTGCCAGCCTCAATACTGTCTTTGAGCCAATTGCTGTTTTTTAGCCTTAACCCGGTTTCCAGATCATTAAATAATAAAAAACAGTTATCTTCCCTTAATTTTGAGATGCTTTCTCCCGTATACAGCCGGTCTAACGGATACCGGTCTTTTTGAAACAAGAAACCGTCATAATAAGGTTTGCTAAAACCTGCGATGAGAATATTTCTTTTGTGCAAATAAGCCAGACTGTTTTGCGCTTCAATCATGTCCTTGAAGCCGGAAGCGATGAGTACGGCCTGTCCTTTACAGATTTCAGGAAGATCACTGGATACTTTCCCGCTAAAAGCCCCTCCCATACCGGCAGTGACAACAAGTTCGGACTGACATTCATTTGCCAAAGCCAGTACTGCGCCGGCTGTACAAAATCCGCTGCCCGGTGTGCGGTTTGGTTCTGTAATTATACGGCTGTCAATTCTCGGGAGATTTTTTTGGCTACGGTATTCCAATAATGATTCCAGACAATCGACCATCATATTGCCCTGCCACAGCCAAACAAAACCCGCGCTGCCGGACACTCTGGCGGAATAATCCTTCCAGATCTGCAGTAAGTCTTCCCCGGTCAGATCTGCAATCCCCTGACCAATTAAGGCAGTCTCAATTAAAATGTGGTATTTTTTCATCATAAAATCCCGTTAATAAAATTCGTTGATAAAATCTCGTCCTGCGGTTATTCCTGCCTGCTGCGCAGCTGGGAAATTACGATTGCGGCAAGAATGATGACGCCGGTAAATAACTGCTGGTAGTAAGTAGGGACGGCAAGCATGGTCAGCCCGTTTCTCATTACCCCCAGAGTCAGGCAGGCAATAAAAGTGCCAGCGACAGAAGCTTTGCCCCCGTTCATGCTGGTACCGCCTAAAACAACCGCCGCAATAGCATCCATTTCATAAGTTGCACCGGCCAAAGGCGCAGCCGCGTTAAGCCTTGCTGTCATAATCAGTCCTGCCGCTGCCGCGCACAGGGCGGAAAAGCAATATATACTGGTCCTGTAAAAATTAACGTTAACTCCCGTAATCCTCAGCGCTTCCCCATTGCCGCCTAAAGCAAGGCTGTATTTCCCCCAAAGGGTATAGGTCATGAGGAAAAGACCCAAAGCTGCGAAAATAATTGATAAGAGAATAGGCGGGTTAATTGGGCCGATTGAGCCAGTGCCCCAGAATTTAAAATTTGCGGAAAAACCATAAATGGAAACACCGCCGGTCAGAATGAGAGCCAATCCACGCGCAATGGACATGGAAGCCAGGGTTGTAATGAACGGGTTTACCTTTATATAAGAAACTACGAGGCCGTTCATCAGGCCGAAACAAAATGCAGCCAAACAACCCATGACTATAGCGGGAAAGACATCCGTACCAGCCTTCATTGCCACCGCCATGACTACACCGCTTAAAGCAGCCACATTGCCGGCCGACAAATCAATTCCGCCGCCGGCTATGACGAAGGTCATTCCTACAGCCAACAAAATATGAACGGAACTCTGGTCCAAAATATTTCTGAAGTTCTCCCAGGACAGAAAATATTCGGAAGATAGACTTAAGAAACAGATTAAAGTTAATAACACTCCTGTGAGCAGGAGCTGCGGGAAAATTTTTTGCAGCCTGACGCTTAGATCCATTGTTATATACACCTGTAATTATTTGTCTCTTCCAGGTCTATTGCTCCGGTAATCATGGCGACCACATCCTGGGGGCTGACTTGATCGGCCTTTAGATAATCCACTACTTCACCCTGGCGTATAATGCAGATGCGATCAGCTATTTTAAAGACCTGCTCCATATTATGGCTGATCACTATCACACCAAATTTTTGTCCGGCAAGACTTTTAATCAGTTTTAAGACTGCAACTGTTTCTTTTAAGCCCATTGCCGCAGTCGGTTCATCAAAGATCAGCAGTCTGCCGCCTTGATGGACAGCCCGCGCTACTGCCACACTTTGTCTTTGCCCACCGCTTAAATAACATACCGGAGTGTGCAGGGAAGGTATTTGAATCCCAAGCTGCTCCATCAGGCGCCTGGTTTCCTGGCGCATTTTTTTCTCGTCCAGGCAGAATAAATATTTTAGGTATTCCCTGCCTAAAAAAATGTTATCGGGAGTATTGAGGGTATTAACCAGCGCCAAATCCTGATAAACAGTGGAAATACCGGCGGCAAGCGCCGTTTTGGGGTTTAATTTATTGTATTTTTTGCCGGCGATAATGATTTCACCGCTGTCGGGAGTAATTGCTCCGGATAGGATTTTAATAATTGTACTTTTGCCTGCGCCGTTATCCCCGACAATGGCTAGTACTTCGCCAGAGTATGCTTTTAAGTCTACGCCCTTAAGCGCCTCGACGCTGCCGAATTTCTTTCTGATCCCTCTAATCTCCAAAAATGGCTGAACTGATATATCCGACATAATTCCAACCTTATTTAAGTTTAATCTACGAGTGTGCCGGGGATTTTTGATTTCTTCACGATGATATCACGCTGCTCTTTTTAAATTCTTATTCACAACTTGAAATTCGACATTTATCGCTATTATCCTGCAGAAGCAGCTGTAAAGCAGTTGTGGGTAATCTCAATTAATGTAATATGCGGTCTGAATGATAATGAAATAGGCATACTTACGGTCATATTGATAATTTATATCGCTGAAGGACGTTTAATAAAATATTCTTATAATACATTTATCTTAAAAGTTTTCTAAAAAAAGGACTTTGAGATCCGGATAAGACCTTCTAAAATAATGTATTCGGCATATTATACGTGATATGGATCATCTGGCTCAATTTGCCGGACTGGATGACAAACTTACGGATAGATTAAACTAATTTATAACTAAAAGGATGTATGATATATATTACTTATAATACGCGGATATTTTTTATACTATGGAAAAATATGAACTAATTGAAGACAATTATCTGATAAAAATATTGATTGTATAAAGATTGTAGGGATAAGGATGTAACTCAAGAGACAGGAAAGATGAAGCCTGGAAAATTAATTAAAAGACTTTTTTTGAAGAGTCATTGTGTGAAGTGATTATGGCAACTCCAGAGTGCAGTCGAATCCGAAAGTGAGTGCTGTCACGCCGGATTTTTAGTGCTATGGATTGGTACCCCGGTTTGGATATATGCTTCCATTTTCCGGATTTTCTTTCCAATTATTATAAAATTCAAGATATAATGTATATAGATAATCTTGGATGACAAAGAGGGGCGGTCTGTGTCCATGTCAATATTAGCCACTAAACTTTATATTCCTCCGCCCCGGTCCAAATTAGTCCGCCGTACTCGCCTGATCGAGAGGTTGAACGAGGGTAAACACCGCAAACTGACCCTTATCTCTGGCCCCGCCGGCTTTGGTAAAACCATGCTGGTCAGCGAATGGATTGCTGGCTGCAAGCGACCAGCCGCCTGGTTTTCGATGGACGAAGGAGATAACGATCCCATACGCTTTCTGACTTACTTCGTTTCTGCTTTGCAAACGATTTCAGCGGGTGTTGGAGGAGGGGTGTTGGGGGTTCTACAATCCACTCAGCCACCGCCAACTGAATCGATTCTGACGGTACTGCTCAATGAAATTACAGCCATTCCGGGCGATTTTACACTCGTACTTGACGATTACCACGCTATTGATGCCAAACCGGTTGATGAAGTCCTCACCTTTCTGTTAGATCACCTGCCGCCGCAGATGCACCTGGTCATCGCCACCCGTGAGGATCCATATATACCCTTGGCGCGGTTACGTGCCCAGGGCCAGTTGGCCGAGCTTCGTGCGGCCGACTTGTGTTTTACCCCAACAGAAACTGCCGGATTCCTTAACAACGTGATGGGCCTGGACCTCTCCGCAGAAGACATAGCCGCATTGGATACCCGCACTGAAGGATGGATTGCCGGCCTTCAGCTTGCCGCGATCTCCATGCAGGGACATAAGGACATTAGCAACTTTATAAAATCTTTCAACGGCAGCCACTATTTCGTGATGGACTATCTGGTTGAAGAAGTTCTGCAGCAGCAGCCCGAAAGAGTCCAGACTTTTTTGCTGCGTACGTCGATCCTTGACCGCCTGTGCGGTCCTCTTTGTGACGCCGTTTTGCCCGACCCATCTGCAGGCGGGCAAGAAACACTGGAATATCTCCAGCATGCTAACCTGTTCATCGTTCCTCTGGATGATGAACGGCGCTGGTACCGCTATCATCATCTCTTTGCTGATTTGCTGCGGCAGCGGCTTAGCCGGAGCGCCGCAGCTCCTGCAAAAGATGAAGGGAAGGGCGCGGCCGAATACCATGCTCGCGCCAGCCAGTGGTATGAAGACAATGGTCTGGAGCTTGAAGCTTTTAAACATGCTGTTGCCGCCAATGATGTTGACCGCACCGCACGCCTGGTTGAAGGGAAGGGGATGCCCCTGCACTTTCGCGGAGCGTTAGCCCCTGTATTGAACTGGCTGCAGTCCCTGCCAAAGACAGTACTGGATGCCAGGCCATCGCTGTGGGTGATGTACGCCTCGGCGTTATCGATGACCGGCCAAACAGCCGCCGTCGAACAGAAGCTGCTGGCTGCTGAAGCCGCCCTTCAAGAGGTTGAGCCGGATGACAGGACCCGAAACCTTGTAGGACATATTGCCGCCATCAGGGCTTTGCTGGCCGCCACTCAGAACCAGGTGGAGGCCATCATTACCCAGTCGCGCCGTGCCTTGGAGTATCTGCACCCCGGCAACCTGGCAGTCCGTACTGCAACTATCTGGAAGCTGGGGATTGCTTATCAGCTCCAGGGAGATCGTGCCGCGGCGGCACGGGCCTATTCTGAAGCCATATCTGTCAGTCAATCGTCCGGGAATACAATCATCAACACAGTAGCCACAATCGGCCTGGGCAACGTACAGGAGACAGAAAACCAGCTTTATCCGGCGGCTGAGAACTACAAGCGCGTTCTGAAGCTGATGGGTGATATGCCGTCGCCGTTTGCCTGCGAAGCGCATCTTGGCCTGACCCGTATATTCTACCAATGGAATGATTTTGATGCCGCCGAGCAGCATGGACAGCAGAGTGTCCAAATTGCGCGGCAGATTGAGAACACTGAAAGATTCATTGCCGGTGAGCTTGAGACCGTTACTACTATTGCAATTGTAATCGGTTGGCTATTCCTAACAATATTAAGTCAGCAATATATTGCAGGAGCTCCGGATGCTTCCTATTTTCAAACTTTGGGCACTTTAACGCTAAAAGAAAATGTTTCGATTGGATATATATTGCAAATTGTTTTCCCTCTGGGTGCTCTGATGTTCTACTGTGTATTGTATCAAGCCAAGCTCATTCCCCGATGGATATCCGGTTGGGGTCTCATTGCAGCTATATTGGTGTTAGCCTTGGCCTTTTTAGATTTGTTTGGTATCGTTACATCTCATGACGTTTTAGACCTTCCGATATTCCTGCAAGAAATGGTTATGGCGGTATGGCTGATCGTTAAAGGATTTAATCCATCTGGAATCGAGTCTAAAATTTGTCAGTAGAAGAAAAAGGACGGAAGGTATGGACGCAAATAACATTCCGGCGGAAAATTCGTTATAAAGGTCAAATAAGAAGGAGTATTTATACAAAGCCATACTTACAAAAAAAATACGGAGATCCTGACTGCGGTATTTGATTAGGGGACAAAAACACAGGGGGACGGTTCTTAAAGGGTTCAATTGGAAGCTTTGCGAAGAAAAAGGGCTCAAATATCAGGCAACTCCTGGTTTTGAGCCTTAATCATCAATAACGCGCTATAGCTGTATCGCAAAATTTTCAATTGCCCCAGAAGAATGAAGTCGCTTTGCTCCCAGCTATGGGGATTCAGATCGGAAGAGCAC